>CACXFH010000001.1 GCA_902766975.1 uncultured bacterium
AAAGCAATTTTTGATAAGAAAAATACTTTATAAATTTACAGGGGAATATTAATGAGGATATTTTAATGAGGATATTACAAAAATTCTTATTTTCATTTGCTGAAAAAAGAAGTTTTTTGCTCTGGCAGATGATTATTTACCAAGTATTGGAAAACTATTAAAATTAAAAAGGTGTTCAAATAAAAGCGCAAAAAAATTAGTTCCATATAGACCTAAATTGAAGCAAAAATCAATATTTATCAGTGCAGAGAGTATGGATAATAGCGCTTTAAAAACAATTGAAAATATGATTGGTGAAACTCCTATTTATTCTGCAAAAACTTATTCTAGAACATTAAGGCAAATAGAAAAATTAAAGTATAGAAAAGCTAAAACTATTGAAAAAGCAAAAGAATATGCCACAAAAACACTAGGAATAAAATCATACGATATACCAGATGTTGAAGTTGCAAATCAAATAAATCTTTCAATGACAAATGCAATAAAAAAATCTAGAGGTAGAATAAAACTTCCAGATAAAGTTGAATATACTTCAATTACAACTGGTGATAAAAAATTTACTTCTCTAGATTGTCCCGCTCAAAACAAAATCGAAAAATATTCATTTTCCGATTATTGTTTTTCGACTCTCACTTCGTTCGTGGCTCTGCAAAATGCTAAAAAAAAGAGGGTGAAATTACCCTCATAAATTAAGAATAGCTGGAAGTATGAAAAAGATTAATTATATTAAAATAAAAATCCGATATTTTAGTAATTAGACAAACGGCTATTTATGAGAATAACCTTTATTAGCTTTGTTATGCCTGTAAAGGATTGACTGATTGGATACATGTGAAACCTGCAATATTATAACTATTTTTTGGTCGTTTTACTCCCTCAGTATTCCAAAATTTGCGAAGTACATTACTACCCTGATGCCTTGCATGAGGCTAGACCCCGAATTATCGTTATTAATCTGTTGAAAACTAATCTTCCTATTTAATTCCATGAATATTAAAAAATCTTCACAATTAAGACATAGGGCAAAATCCAGATGCCCCGACATGTTCGAGAGTATGCAAGTATATTTTAATTTTTTTTTACAATTTTATTGTAAATTTTTGCGGAAAAATTAATAATTCCGATAAGTAAATCATGCTTTGAGTTTTCCGAATTTATTAAAAATTAATTGTTAAAACTTTGGCATGAAATTAAAAAAACATTGGCAAAAAATTAAAATTTATTCTATTATAAATTTACTTAATCGGGAACGAGATTTTTAAGCAAGCAAACAGAAAGTTACTTTCTTTTTACTTCATTTATCCATCCAATGAACGATTAATTTTTTATGGGAAACAGTTTATTATATAGAAAGAGAAAGTGTAGTCCGGAGGTAGTTTAGGTGTTAGAGCATGGTTATATACAAATTTATACAGGGGATGGTAAAGGAAAAACAACGGCAGCATTAGGTCTTGCTTTGCGTGCTTTAGGACATGGTTGGAAAGTATTGGTAATTCAGTTTACAAAAGGTGACGGAGCTACAACGTATGGCGAAATGCTTTCATCATCAAAATTTTTACCAAATCTGGAAGTAATCCAATTCGGTATGGACAGAGTTTGCTATTCACATAACGTATGCTTAGAAGACTACAAAGAAGCTAAAAAAGGTTGGGAAAAGGCTAAAGAAGCTATCAATTCAGGCGAATATCAGCTTGTTATTTTGGATGAAATAAATATCTGTACTGCAATGAATATGATTAAAGTCAGTGAGATTAAAGATGTCTTGTTGCATAAGCCTGAAAATCTTGAAGTCGTTTTAACAGGACGTTATGCACATCCTGAACTTATTGCTATGGCACATCTGGTTACGGAAATGAAACCGATTAAACATTACTTTGACATTGGTGTGATGGCAAGACAAGGTATTGAATACTAAAAATTAAAAGGATATTTAAGGAGAGAGAAAAAGCGGACGGATTTTATTTTCGTCCGCTTTTAAATTCTTAACATAATTGCGTATCTATGGTATAATTGTTTTATGGTAACATTCGCACAATATTTAAGAAGGTCCGCAACATATAAAGTATTTTCGGCGATAGTATCCGATATGGTAGTGTTTATGTCTACTATGGGGCAAATTGCACAAATGGGCTTGAGAATGCTAAAGCGTATTATGATTGACGGAATACAATTTAAAGAATTATTTGTACAATGCGAAAGATTCGGGATAAGTTCATTACCTATTACTCTTTCTATTGTCGGTATGACTTCTATAATTGTTTCATCTCAGGTTGCAAATGAAATGGTTAAACAAGGAGGTTCCGGTTTAATCGGGATGTTAATGACAATTTTGACAGTCAGAGAAGTCGGTGTAATTATGTCCGGTTTTGCAATAACGTCAATGATAGGTTCATCATTGGCATCCGAACTTGCAACAATGCGTGTGACAGAACAGGTTGATGCGATTGATGTTTTGGGAGTCGATTCTGTCGGGTATTTATTTACACCCAGAGTTTTATCAGGAATACTTATGATGCCTGTTATTGTAATAATAGCTTCCGTATTCGGGATAATTTTAGGCGGGGTAGCATCAAATATATTCTCAGGGCTTTCATACAGAGCATATTTCACCTCTGTGTGGTTGGGTTTATTTATGAAAGATTTGTGGGTTTGCTTAGCTAAAGCGGCTGTTTTTGGCGGAACAATTGCACTTATCAGTTGTACATGCGGATATTTTGCAAAAGGCGGGGCTAAAGGAGTCGGTCTTGCAACTACAAAAGCTGTTGTATGGTCATTTATTTCCATTGTAATTTGGGATATGATTTTTGCTATGTTATTCTTCTTTTAATAAAGGACAAAAAAATGAGTATTGAAGTAAAAAATTTAATAAAAAGTTTTGAAGATAAAGTTGTAATAAATGACATTTCGTTTAATGTTAATGACGGAGAAGTTCTTGCGATTGTCGGATTTTCCGGCTCGGGTAAAAGTACGGTACTTAAACTTATCTCAGGGCTTATTCCTTATGATAACGGCGAAATCATTACATCTGAAGGCGATATCGCAATGGTATTTCAATACTCTGCATTATTCGACTCCTTAAACGTTTTTGAAAATATATCTTTTGCACTCAGAGAAAGAAAAGATTTGAGAAAACTTTATACCGAAGAACAATTGCATGAAATTGTTGCACAAAAGCTTGAACTTGTAGGGCTTCAGGGGATTGAAAATAAATACCCTTCAGAACTTTCAGGCGGTATGCAAAAACGTGTAAGTTTTGCAAGAGCTATTGTAACCAAACCTAATACAATACTTTATGACGAACCGACTGCGGGATTAGACCCGATGTCGTCCACTTTGATTGAAGATTATATTGTAAGTTTGAAACATGAAATTAATGCCGCATCAATTGTAGTTACACACCAAATGTCAACTATTACAAGAACTGCCGATAGAGTAATTATGCTCTATGACGGGAAAATCGTATTTGAAGGTACTCCGGATGAATTACTGAGACAAGACACCCCTTATACAAAACAGTTTGTAACCGCATCATTAGAAGGCCCTATGCAAATGAAAGCATAAATGCCTGCTTGCGTATAGGTTATGTTTGTCATAAAATGCTCTCAAGGATTAAGACATAAAGATTCTAAGGAGAGAATATGAACGAACTTTTGAAAAAGACTGCCTCCGAACAAAGTAAGGCATTGAAAAATAAAGAAATTTCTGCTGTTGAACTCACAAAAGCAGCGTTTGAAAGAATAAACAGTCTTGAAGATAAACTCGGTGCATTTAACTCATTAACTGAAAATACAGCACTCGAAACCGCTAAAAAAGTTGATGAAAAAATTGCCGCAGGGGAAGATTTACCGCTTTTAGCAGGTATTCCTTTAGCTCTGAAAGATAATATGAATTTGGTAGGGTCTAAAACTACCGCATCATCAAAAATTTTGGAAAATTTTGTTTCACCGTTTAATGCAACAGTCACGGAAAAATTATTGAATAACCTTGTGCCGATTGTGGGGAAAGCAAATTTAGACGAATTTGCAATGGGTTCATCAAATGAAAACTCGGCATTTAAAAAAGTTCACAATCCTTGGGATTTGAATAAAGTTCCGGGGGGTTCATCAGGCGGTTCTGCTGCAAGCGTATCTTCTTGCGAAGCAACACTGGCATTAGGGTCTGATACAGGCGGTTCAATAAGACTTCCTGCATCATTCTGCGGTATTGTCGGGATGAAACCGACCTACGGCAGAGTTTCACGTTATGGTTTAATCGCATTTGCTTCATCCTTAGACCAAATCGGACCGTTTGCAAGAAGTGTAGAAGATGCTGCAAACTTATTGGAAGTTATTTCAGGACACGATCCGAAAGATTCAACTTCACTTGATATGCCTGTAGAGCATTACGCAGATTTTCTTAAAAACGATATTAAAGGTAAAAAAATCGGTGTAATTAAAGAACTTATGGGTGAAGGGAATTCCCCCGAAGTTGCTAAAGCTGTTGAAAATGCTATAGAAACTTACAAAAAACTCGGATGTGAAGTCAAAGAAATTTCGCTTAAACACATCAAATATTCAATTGGAATTTATTATATTTTGGCTACTGCTGAATGCAGTTCTAACCTTGCAAGATTTGACGGTGTAAGATACGGCTATAGAACTCCTAATCCGTCAAACTTAATGGAATTATACACAAAATCAAGAGCCGAAGGTTTCGGACCTGAAGTCAAACGCCGTATAATGCTTGGTACTTATGCACTTTCTGCAGGTTATTATGATGCATACTATAAAAAAGCACAGCAAATGAGAGCATTGGTTACACAAGATTTTGTTAATGCGTTTAAAGAAGTGGATGTATTGATTTCACCGACTTGCCCGAACAGTGCATTTGAACTCGGAGCTAAAGCATCTGATCCGTTAGCGATGTATTTAACTGATATTGCAACAATCGGTTGTAACTTGGCAGGCATTCCGGGGATAAGTGTTCCTGCGGGATTTGACAATTCCGGTATGCCAATCGGGTTGCAGATTTTAGCACCTCAGTTTGAAGAAGGAAGATTGTTTAATTTTGCTTATCAATTTGAACAGGCAAACGATTTCTGGACAAAGATTGCGAATATTTAAAAAATTATATTGCGCTCTCTCCGGGGGATAGAGTTGGGGTGAGGGTTTAAACCCCACTTCTGATTTCAGGAGAGGAAGATGTTATAAACGAACTTGTGAGTTGGTACAACATCGGGAAAGGTTTTCTGCCATCCTGAGCAGGTGCGAGCAGAGGATGAAAGGTGAAGCCGATATCCGTTGCGAGCACCGTTATGCGAAGGATCGCCTAATAGAAGGGATTGCTAACAAATCATTGATTTTAAAGATAAAAATTTTGGAATACCCTCGCCCCCTTGGGGAGAGGGGCAGGGTGAGGGGCTATATGTCAATGAAAAATTAACAATATCCTTATACCCCCCCAAGATTTATCACATCAGGAGATTCTTCGGTCATTTCATTTCCCCGGAATGACGTAATTCGTAAGTTGGGCTTATCCCAACATTAAACCAAGTAGGGGTAAAGATAGCAATTTACATTATTTTGTGCTATAGCGTTGACAAAAATTATAAAAATTTGTAATATTACAATAAATTACTATTGAAAGAGGTAATATTATGAAAAAAAGATTTTTGTCTGTGATTTTAGGATTATTATTAGTAAGCAGCGGAGTTTGCTTTGCAGATCAGGTATATTATGTTCCGAACCAAACTTATCAGCCGACTTTGCTTGACAAAATAGAAGATTCGACACAGGATTTTGCAGAAACTGTAGGAGATGCAACCGTTTCTGCTGCCGATAAAACAGGAAAAGCAATTAAAAAAGGTGCAAAAGCAACGGGGCACGCATTTGCTAAAGGGGCAAAAGAAGCAGGACATGCAACTAAAAAAGGAGCTAAAAAAGCAACAAACTGGTCTGCCAGAAAAATTCGTAACGGAGCAGAAAAAGTTATAATTAAAACAGAAGATACAACAGCTCCGACACCGCAAACCGATGAGAATGCGCAATAAAGCGTTGTTTTATTTTTCAATCATAAAAGTAACAGGTCCGTCGTTAATGAGTTCAACCTCCATCATAGCGCCAAAACTTCCGGTTTGCGTTTCAATTCCTTGTGCTTTAATCTGAGTTACAAAATATTCATAAAGTTGGTTTGCTTTTTGAGGTAATTCCGCATTATCAAAACTTGGGCGAGTGCCTTTTTTACAATCCCCGCACAGAGTAAATTGTGAAACTACAAGCATTTGACCGTTAACATCTTTTAATGACAGATTCATTTTTTCGTTTTCGTCTTCAAATATGCGAAGATTAACAAGTTTTTGTGCTAATTTATCGGCGTTTTCTTGTGTATCGCCTTTTTGAACCCCTAAAAATACAAGCAAACCTTCATCAATTTTTGAATATAATTTGCGCTCAATTGTGACAGATGCCCTTTTTACCCGTTGAATTAATGCTTTCATAATCTATATAAAACTCCTGATTTATCTGAAATTTATGTTTAATTTTACAACAAAAGGTAATTTTTATAAACGATTGGGCATTGAATCTGATATGAATTTTCTTAAATATTTTTATAATCAAAACTTTCAGGATAATAAAAAAATATGCGACTTCACTTCATAAATTATTTTGATTATGTGGCTAATAAACATTATTACACTCATTAATGCGTTATAATCGCATTTTTATTTTTGTTAACTAAATTTAGAATAATAAAATGGATATAAAAAAATTATTAGGCATAAAAATTAAAAAATTAAGGCAGAAAGAGGGATTAACCCAAGAGCAATTTGCAGAAAAAATAGGAATAGCGACAAGAACGCTGGCAGGGCTTGAAATTGGCGAAAGTTTTGTTTCTGCGAATACGATAGAAAATATTTTGAAATACTGCAATATTACCCTTGAAGATTTTATTATTTCAAGTCATCTGCGCCCAACTTCTGAATTGCTTGATGACATTTATAAATATTTAGACAACATAAAAGATAACAGAAAAAAAATTGAAAATATTTATAAAGTTATAATGTCTTTATCAAATGAATAATGAAACAAATCTGCATAAAATTGTAAATTTATGTAACAAGTATGCATAATTTATGCAATTTGTATGTATAGGAGGAGTTATGGTTGGCGGAGGTACACTTTCGGGGATTTATGGTGCAGAGAAATTAACAGAAGCAGATAAAGAACAACAAATTACAGAACAGTATAAGCACAATTTAGATACAAAAATGTAGCATTATTTAAGACAAAAATCCAAATAAACATAAGATGGACAAGGCTTATACTCCAGGATGCCATATAAAAACCGGAATTTTAAGATTCTGAAAAGAGTTCACCAATGACAAAATTCCGGTTTTTTAAAATAGTTTTCATTATTCACCAGCTATATCCCTGCTTTGGCAAATAATTCCGCCTTTGTAATTTTTCTCCCGCAGGATTTGTGTTCATCGCAAAATCCTAAAAATTCACATTTGGGGACGAGATATTCTTTCAGCCACGGTTCTTGGGATGTAATTTCATCGCACATTGCTTTAACCATCATTCTGATTTCATACTGCGCTCTTGTGCAAAGCCTTAATTGCGCAAGGTGAATAAGTTCTCTTAAATTCAAGCTTGCGACAAGAGAAGATGATGCGGCATTTGGAAGAACAAATCTTGCGTCTTCTGCAGGAATTCCTGCATCTACAAATTCTTGGTATTTATTTGAAATTTCACCCATAAATGATATAAATTTTTCTTTTAATTCAGGATTTTTATCAATTGTCGGCGGAATTATGTAATCAAATTGCCCTTTTTCTTGAACGTATCTTTGCGATTTTTGAGAAAATGACATCAATCTGTGTCTTACAAGCTGATGAGTGCAAGCTCTTGAAACATTTGAGATTGCAAAACTAACCTGAATATGTTCAATGGTTGAATGATGCCCCGATGCGACAACATTTTTTATAAGTTTGAGCATTTTTTCTTCATCAACATCATTCTCATACATCTCAACAGGTGATTGAGCACTGTAACAAGTTCTGCACGCTGTATAAACCGTTTTTAACATATTTTGCGGTTTTGATATCAGTTTTACAATTGGTTTATTATTTCTTTCTTCCATAATTTCTCAACTCCCTCTTTTATTATAATAGTTAAAAAGTGAGTTTATGGCAAGATTAATAAGCTTGAAAAGCTTGTTAAGTTCTTTTCCGGTTGTTATACAAAATCTTATAACATAGCAAAATTATAAGTTTATTCTTCTTCCAAACTCAAAATTGCCATGAATGCTTCTTGCGGAATTTCTACGCTTCCGACAGATTTCATACGCTTTTTACCGCGTTTTTGTTTTTCAAGCAGTTTTCTTTTACGGGAAATATCACCGCCATAACATTTAGCAAGTACGTTTTTGCGCATTGCTTTTATATTGGTTCTGGCTATTATTCTCCCGCCGACTGCAGCTTGGATAGGAACTTCAAATAATTGTTTAGGGATAATTTCTTTTAATTTTATCGTCAATTTTTGTCCGATATAGTAAGCACTGTCAGTATGACAAATAACGGACAACGCATCCACAACTTCACCTGACAACATGACATCAAGTTTCACAAGATTAGAGCGTTTATAACCGCAAAATTCATAATCCATGCTTGCATAACCCTTTGTTCTGGATTTTAACTGGTCATAAAAATCTGTTATGACTTCGCTGAGCGGTATTTCATAAGTCAAATCAACACGTACTTTATCTAAATATGTCATGTTGATAAATATTCCTCGTTTTGACTGTGCCAAATCCATCAAAGTTCCGACATAATCATTCGGTGCAAGAATTTGCACCTTTACATAAGGTTCTTCGATAAAATCACGATATTGAGCATCAGGCAAATTTGAAGGATTATCAATATCTAACACCTCGCCGTTTGTTTTGTGAACTTTATAAACAACAGACGGAGCCGTTGTAATCAACGATAAATCATATTCTCTTTCAAGCCTTTCCTGAATGATTTCCATATGCAGCATTCCTAAAAAACCGCATCTGAATCCAAATCCCAGTGCATTTGATGTCTCAGGCTCAAAAGTTATTGAACTGTCATTAAGTTTTAATTTTTCTAAAGCCTCTTTTAAATCCGCATAATCTTCATTATCAACAGGGTAAAGTCCTGAAAATACCATCGGTAATGCTTCTTTGTAGCCAGCTAAAGGTTCAGAGGCGGGGTTTTCAATAGTTGTTAAAGTATCCCCTACAAAACGGGTTAATTCTTTAATTGATCCTGCAAAATATCCGACATCCCCGCATTTTAATTGTTTTACCGGAACCCTCTGCGGATTTTGATACCCGAGTTCTACAATTTCGCATTCTTTTCCGGTAGCCATAAATCTGACTTTATCGCCCAAATTCATAACGCCGTCAACAACTTTAAAATAGCAAACAGTACCTAAATACTGGTCATAAACACTATCGAAAATTAATGCTCTTAACGGCTTATCGGTATTATCAACCGGCGCAGGAATATAATCCACTATGGCTTCGAGAACTTCTTCAATTCCTTCTCCTGTTTTTGCACTGACAGGAATTGCTATAGAGGTATCGAGCCCCAAAATTTCTTCTATTTCTTTTTTTACCTTCTCCACATCGGCAGAAGGTAAATCAATTTTGTTAATAACCGGAATAATTTCAAGATTTTGTTCAATTGCTAGATACACATTTGCTAATGTCTGAGCTTCAACTCCCTGAGTCGCATCAACGATTAACAATGCACCTTCACAAGCCGCCAAAGACCGTGAAACCTCATAAGAAAAATCAACATGCCCGGGAGTATCAATGAGATTAAGTTCGTATTCTTTACCGTCATGCGCTTTATAATTCATCCTTGCGGCATTGAGTTTGATTGTAATGCCTCGTTCTCGTTCAATATCCATTGAATCAAGCAATTGTTCCTGCATATCTCTTTGAGAAACAGTACCTGTTTTTTCCAATAATCTGTCAGCAAGGGTAGATTTGCCATGATCAATATGCGCTATTATGCAAAAATTTCTAACATTATCTCGAAGTGCCATAAATTGATTATATATTAAAAATACGCTAAAACAATAATTTAATCTTGATTATAAGTATTGTTTAGAATATTATTGAATTGCGAAATAAAATCGTAGATTGGGCAATTATGCCCAACATAATTAATGAAAAGAGGGAAATATGCTTGACATAAAACTGATTAGGGAAAACCCCGAAAAAATAAATGAACTTTTAAAAAGAAGAAATCCACAATGGTCGATTGACGAAGTATTGCAAATTGACGAAGAAAGAAGAAAAATTCAGACTCAAGCCGATGAATTGAGAGCAAAACGCAAAAATGAATCTCAAAAAATCGGTATGATGAAAAAAAACGGTGAAAATACCGATGCAATTCAAGAAGACGTCCGCGTTTTGGGGGACGAAATAAAAGCTTTGGAAGAAAAACAAAATGAACTTGATGCAAAACAAAAAAATGTTCTTCTTCATATTCCGAATATCCCTGATGAAACAACCCCTATCGGAACATCAGAGGATGATAATGTTGTAGTTTCCACTTGGGGCGAACCGACAAAATTTGATTTTGAACCTAAAGCTCACTGGGATTTGTGTGAAGAAAAAGGTCTTGTCGATTTTGAAAGAGGTGTAAAGCTTTCTCAGTCAAGATTTACACTTTATAGAGGGAAAGGTGCAAGGTTAGAACGTGCGATAATTAATTTTTTCCTTGATCAACATACAGAAAATGAAGGATATGAAGAAATTTTGCCCCCGTTTATGGCAAATGCCGCAACTATGACAGGCACAGGACAACTTCCGAAATTTAAAGAAGATATGTATAAATGCGAAGATGAAGATTTATACCTGATTCCGACTGCTGAAGTTCCTGTTACAAATATTTATTCAGGCGAAATTTTATCGGAAGATGATTTGCCTAAATATATGACGGCATACACTCCGTGCTTCAGACGTGAAGCAGGTTCTGCAGGTAAAGATACAAGAGGTTTAATCAGAGTTCACCAATTTAATAAAGTAGAAATGGTAAAATATACAACTCCCGAAAACTCTCCCGCAGAGCATGAAAAATTAACTCACGATGGGGAAAAAATGCTTCAATTATTAAATCTGCCGTATAGAAAGGTCGCATTATGTACGGCTGATATAGGTTTCAGCGCAAATAAGTGTTGGGATTTGGAGGTTTGGTTACCGTCATATAACACTTATAAAGAAATCTCAAGTTGTTCAAATTACGGTGACTATCAAGCTCGCAGAGCAAATATTCGCTATAAAGATAAAACTACCGGCAAAACCAGATTCGTCCATACAATAAACGGTTCAGGACTGGCAGTCGGACGAACTTTTGCCGCAATTATCGAAAACTTCCAACAAGCTGACGGAACAATTATTATTCCTGAAGTTCTTAGAAAATACACAGGTTTTGATAAGATATAATTATTATTATTATTTTTTTTTAAGACTCCAAGATGCTAAGGTTCTAAGAATTTTCAAGAAAAAATTAGTTAAGTTCATGATATTACAATTAAATTGCTCCTATTGCAGATTTTTGTGTAAGGAGTCAATTCCGTTATAGAATAAATTACTGTCGGAAACATTGAGAATCAATTATTAAAATACCATTTTAAGGCTCAGATTCTTTCACCTGTGGTTTTATCAAATTTATATAAATCCGATGAATTTATAGATAAATCAAGAGTTTTTCCGATATTAAAATCAGAACTTAACACAGCCGAACATCTTTTTTTGCCAATATCAAAATATGCAATTTTTTCACTGCCCAACATTTCCGATATATCAACATTCACGCTTAATTTTATATCCCCGTCTGATTTTACCATTTTTTCAGGGCGAATTCCGTATAAAATATTTTCATCAAGCCCCAAATCTTTTCCGTCTATAAAATTCATCTGTGGAGAACCGATAAACCCTGCCACAAAAGTATTTTTAGGATTATTATATACTTCATCGGGACTGTCAACCTGCTGTATATCCCCGTTATTTAAAACAACAATTCTGTCACCCATAGTTAACGCTTCTGTTTGGTCATGAGTTACATAAATAAATGTCGTTTGAAGTTTTTCGTGCAATTTTTTAATTTCCGCCCTCATTTGGACACGAAGCTTGGCATCAAGATTTGATAAAGGTTCATCCATCAAAAAAACTTTAGGATTTCTTACAATCGCACGCCCGAGAGCCACTCTTTGCCTTTGACCGCCCGAAAGCTGTTTTGGTCTTCTGTCTAAATATTCCCCCAAATTCAAAATTTGTGCTGCTTCTTGAACTTTTTTTTCAATTTCGGCTTTGGGCACTTTGCGCATTTTCAAACCAAAAGCAATATTTTCTCTTACCGTCATGTGAGGATAAAGCGCATAACTTTGAAATACAAAAGCAATATCCCTGTCTTTTGGAGGAACATTATTTACTTTTTTATCTCCGATGAAAATTTCGCCGTCGGTTATATCTTCAAGTCCTGCAATCATTCTCAATAGAGTTGATTTACCGCATCCGGATGCTCCTACAAGAACGACAAACTCCTTATCTTTAATTTCTAAACTTACGTTATTTATTACTACCTTATTATTGTCATAAGATTTTTTAACATTTTTTAAAATTACGTTACTCATCTTCTTCCTTTTCTGTCGGAATAATTATATTATACAGATTGCCGTTTTCACAGGATATATTAAAAAATCCGTTTGAGCGTTTTACTAAAATACTGACAGTTCCTAATCTGAAACTTTTTAATAATTGCTTTCTGCTTTTTCCTAATTGAGCATAAGGGTTGCAAATATGTCTGAGTTCATCAGATGAAATTGATGAAGCGGAATCTTTTATTTTTATTTGCAAATATTTTTTATTTTCATCAAGTCCGAATGTAATGGATGTTTCATCATCAGGATTTGATAAAATAATTTGAATATTACCTGTTTCCATTGCACTCAAAGAGGTTTCCAATATATTTACTAAAGATTTTTTTATTGCTTTTAAATCGTTATAAATATTTCTTGTATCAAGGCTTTCATACAAAAGTTCAATATTTATCTTGCCATGATTTATTCTTTTATCAAATTCTTTTATAATTTCTTTAATTTCATTTACAATATCAAATTTTTTATACTCCGGTTCATAAGATAAAGATTCGGCATAGCTGAAATTTAAAAATTTATCAATAAATTCATTTAAATCTCTGGAATTCGTTTGAATAATTTTAAGATATTTTGCCTGCTTTTCGGTAACTTCGCCGCCTATACCGTCCACAAGACCTTGACAAAAACCTGCTATGGAATTTAGCGGAGCCCTAAATTCATTTTCAAGTTTATATAACATTGCATTTTTTTCGTTATTAAATTTTTCAATTGAATCTTTTTCGATATTATCATTGATTATTTTGGTATTATTCCTTATGCAAATAATATAATCATTCTCAATTTTGGATGCGGTAAGTTCTAAAAATTCGTTCGGAGTTTTTGTTTCAAGCAATACTGCTTTTTTATATTTAGCCGATTTTCTTATTACACTCAGGGCATCATCAAAGAGTTCATTTATTGTAATATTATCAGTAATTCCAAGATTATTTTGCGCTTGGAAATTTGAATCTTTTATATTGCCTTCCGAATCAATATATAAATACATATCAGGCAGGTTATCAAGTATTTTTTGAGATGACAGAAACGAATTTAAATTTTTTCCAAACTGCTCAAAGTTCATAATTTGCACTCAAACCCCTTTATAGTATATAATGGATTTTAGCATGAAATTAATATTATGTAAATTTTTGTAATAATTATAAAGACAAAGTAGCAAAAAAATATGTTCATGTGGTTTATAAACAAAGATTGATACATGGATAGTTAAAAGAAAAGCAGGTGATACTATGAGAGAAATTGAAAACAACCTAAACAACGTAAATTTCAAAGGAATTGCACAAAAGCCTGTTGTTGAAGAAACAACTGCAAAAGCTGAGGTTCCTGTTGCTCCTTCAGAGCAAAAAGAAATTAAGGATTTAAAAAACATGCCTGCTGCAGAACTCGGAAGGTCACAAGTTGCATCGGATTCTGTCGAAACGGATTTAAAATTTTTGCAAAAACATCCGCAGCTTGTTGCAGAATTGAATGCGGCTATGGACAAATACGCTCAAACTCATAGCGAAGAAGAAACCATGCAAATGTTTGAAAAAATGCATCAGGAATTTGCCGCAAAATAGATAATTTTTTATGTTATTGCAAATGAAAAGCCACAAATAATTTAATGATATTATTTGAAATTCATTAAATCTTTTACTTCAACATTTAGTATATCAGCCAAGTTAAACAGTCGTCTTAGGCTTAAATATCTTTGACCGTTTTCAACTTTACTGACAAAATCGTAAGTACAGTTCAGTGCAAGCGCAACTTCTGCTTGTTTTAAACCTTTTGCTTTTCTGTATTTTTTTATATTTTGTCCTAATAAAATTAATCTTGCCATTAGAACTATTATGTCATATTATGTTAAAAAAATAGAACATACAGTTCATATATAATGCTTTTAATGCTATTAAAACTTGTAGAAAAGCAATATCTGAATATGATTAAAATCTGTATCCGCTTGCAAATGTGTTGAATTGCAAAAAACTTTTTATGTATTTGAAAATACTGTAGTTTTCTGTGTCATTTTGTTCGGGGATAATGTATAGGGTAAAATCTTGCGGGGTACTGACTGTTTGCATGTATTTGTTATTTGACATCTAACTCCTTTAACTGGTTTAATTTTGTATTAATTTTGTGCATATATTCAAGATTATCTGTTTTTCTTGCGTAGTGCTGAGCTTTCGTCAATAATTTGTATGCTTTATCAATATTATTAAACTCAACCATTATATCTGCTGCCGCTTCATAGTTTTGGGCAGTTTTTAGAGGGGTTTCCCCTTGGGTATAATCTTGTACAGCCTGTGAAAAAGACTTTAGTGCTTTTTCCGGCTCATCAAATTTTAAATGAGCTTTTGCGGTGTTGGAAGAAACAAAACCTTTCAAATTGTAATTATCTGTTTCATTTGCAATATCTTGAGCTATACCGTAATAGTCAAATGCTTCTTTTTCATACATATCTGTATAAATATTACCCATTTTTGTAAGGGATGCGCTTTGTGCAGGGAGATTTTCCGCTTCTCCGGCATGAGATACCGCACTTGCATAATGATTTAGCGCAGGTGTAATTTGACTTACATCATCATAAATTTGTGCCATTGAATAATATGCTTTGGCTTTTACGTTTTCATCTGTTGAAAGTTTTGTTGCATGATGATAACTTTTGAGGGCTTGCGGCAGATAATCGTGATTATCATATATTTTACCTACTTCAAAATATATTTTGCCTGAAGTTTCTTTATCATCAATTTCATTTGCTCGATTTAGTGCTTGTTCAAACACTTTGATTGCTTTTTCGGGATTTTGGGCATAAGCATATTTTTTTGCCTGAATAAACAACGATTTTAACTGTTTATCCTGAGGAATTTTTAAAGCTGAATCCCCTGCAACATTGATTGGTATAACTTTTGCACTTCCCTGTTCTTGTGGACTTGTTTCCTGATTTGTTTCCTGTAATTCTTCTTGGCGTTTTGTTTTGCTTGTTGTTCCGTCAGGAAATTTGACTAAAAATCTTTCATTAATATCGTTCTCATCATATTTAAAATTGATTTTTTGTAAAAACAGAGTATCGACCCAATTTTCTACAACTTTTGATTCTTTGTTCAAAGTTTCGGAAATATGTCCGTCGAGCAATGATGCAGCATTTTTTAAATTGGATTTTATAAGTTTTACGTTAGGATTATCTTTTGTAACCTGTTTTTCAATAAGGGCAATATATCCGTCAACTTCTTCTTCAATGTTTTCGGGAGTACCTATTGCAACTGCGGTATTTTTAAAATCTTTAAGAATTTGTGCAATGTTAATTTGGGTATTATTAAAATCGGTATGACTTTCCTGAACATTTTGAACATAAGATTGCGGCTGAGCTTGCGGAGTTTTTTTTGCATTTATATTTACGTTTGAATATGCGCTTGCGGCAAATGATTGTGCATAATTTGGGGTATAAGCCGGTTTGTTTTCCTGTGTATATTGCAGTCCTTTACTTCTAGAATTTTGGTTTGCACTTTCCTGACGCTGAGTATTAGCCGAAGCAGTTTGTTCATCCTGCTGTCTGCGTTTTACTCCGCTTCTGCCATCTTGATTAACATAAGGTCTTTGATATATATTATTAAGACTCAATCCCATTTGTACTACCTTTTAAAGGTTTTGACATTCTAAACTTGTTTCAGAATCTCAAAACTTTTCTTTCTATATCTACAAGTCCGGTACTTTATTTGTACCATATTTGCCTTCTGATGTAGTCAATCATTTGTATGATTTTTGACATGATTTATTTAAGGATTTTTAGTGGAATGTCAATTTAGCAAAATATATTTATGGAAAACACATATAGGTGCCAAAACACTATCATACTAAGTTAATTGGAAGTTGGAATTTCTTCCCTAACATAGATTTGTTGGGCTAAATTTCCCTCTCCTGATTTCAAGAAAGGGGTGGGATTATTACAAGCTTGTTGGGATAAGCCCAACTTACGGTTTAATAATCAAAATCAAATAATTCTTTTATATGAATATTTAAGGCTTTGGATATTTTTATCAAAGATCTTAATCCCGGTTTGTTAATGCAAACTTCAATTTTACCGATATAATCAAGACTCAATCCGCTTTTTTCTGCTAATTGTTCTTGTGTTAAATTATGTTTTTCTCTTAAACTTTTAATATTTTTGCCAAGTGCTTTGTATAATTTTTCATCGCTCATTTGACTATTTTACTGGATGCAGTAACATAATATTACTGGTATATATCCAGTAGAAAGGATATTATTTAAAATGTTTAAAAAGACAATACTTGTAGACTTAGATGGGGTATTAAATACATATACAGGCAAATATGATGAAAATTATATTCCGCCGATAAAGGACGGCGCATATAAATTTTTAGAAAAATTATATCGGAATTATGATATTAAAATATTTACTACAAGAAATAATTTACTTGCTAGTAAATGGATTATAGAAAATAAATTAGATAAATTTATTTCTGATATAACAAGTTTTAAATCACCTGCATATCTTACAATAGATGACAGATGTCTTAATTTTAGGGGTGATTTTAATAAAATATATGAAGAAATTGAAAATTTTAATGTTTGGTATAAATAACAAAAAAGGTACGTCGTTTAACGCTCCTTACCATTCTATTTGTATTTTTGGATATATAAAACAGAATATCTATTTCGACTGAGAATTCGCAATTTTTTTAATAACTTTACAAGGATTACCAACAGCGACAACATCATTCGGAATATCCTTTGTAACAACAGAACCTGCACCTATTACAGCTCTGTCCCCGATTGTTACGCCGGCAAGTATTGTTACATTACCGCCAATCCAGACACCTTGACCTATTTTTATGGGTTTTGCAATTTCTACTCCGGTTATTCTCTTTTCGTATTCCAATGGATGAGTAGGGGTATAAAATCCGCAATTAGGACCGATAAAAGTTCCGTGCCCTATTGATATTTTTGCACAATCCAAAAATACACTATTATGGTTTATATAAACAAATCCGTCAAATTCAATGTTATATCCGTAATCACAGAAAAAATTCGGTTCGACAACACAGTCATCCCCGATTTTGCCAAACAAAGATTTTAAAATCTTATATTTTTCTTCCTTTTGTTCAGGGGACAACGAATTATATTTGGTACAAATAATTTTAGCTTTTATTCTGTCCTGTGTTAATTCAAAATCCTGAGGGAAATATTCCTCCCCCTTTATCATTTTTTCTCTTTCACTCATTTTATATTTTATTTTGTTCTACTTTTTTAACTTTTAATTCTTTACCTATAAACTCTATTTCAAGCTCATCAATTTCAAGATTAACATTTAAAAGTTCTATCATTGTTTTTGTAAAAAACAATGACCAACCGCTGCCCGTTCTTGTCAGTTTCTTTTTCATAATTCCTTTTGTTACTCCCCGACAGCTTCTGCGCAATCAGGGCAGATACCGTTTGAATTTAATTCACGATATTTCCAGCAGCGGCAGCATTTTTCGCCTTTGGCACTTACTACCCATACTGTATAACCTTCTTCGCTATATTCATTTAGGATTTCTTCAGAAGGTTTTTCATCAGTAAGATTTGCCTGAGAAACAATATAAATATCTGCCAAATCGGATTCATTTGATTTCAGAACCGCATTATCATCTGCTTTAACATAAACGCCGACTTCTAATGCACTTCCTACTTTTTTATCTGCTCTTAACGGCTCAATTGCTCTTGTGACAACTTCTCTTGATTTAAGAATTTTGCCAAAATCCTCTGCTAATTGTTCGTTATTCCATTCATTGTGAACAACAGGAAAATCAGAAAGCAAAATACTCAATAATCCGCCTTTTTGAGCTTCCGGAACACTTTGCCAAATATCTTCCGCCTGATGAGGCATAACAGGAACCAAAATTCTGACTAATGCCATTAAGTTTTCATATAAGACCGTCTGACAAGCTCTGCGCGACAATGATTTTTTACCTGCTGTATATAATCTGTCTTTTACAATATCAAGATAGAATGAACTTAAATCAACAGCCGCAAAATTTTGCAAACATTGAAAATATTTGTAAAATTCATAATTTTCAAATGCCTGTCTTACTTCTTCAATTAATTTATTCAATTTATGAAGTGCGAATTTGTCAATCAATTTTAAATTATCATATTTTACATAATCATTTGCAGGATCAAAATCAAACAGATTCCCTATTAAAAATCTTGCAGTGTTTCTTGTCTTTTTAAAGATTTCAACAAGCTGACCTACAATATTATTACCTATTTTGATATCATTTTTATAATCAACTGATGCTGCCCAAAGTCTTAAAATATCCGCACCGTATTTTTGGATAATATCATCAGGTCTTATGTAATTACCTAATGATTTGGACATTTTTCTGCCGTCTTCCCCGAATACAAACCCATGAGTCAAAACCTGCTTATAAGGAGCTTTCCCCTGCGTTGCGATTGAAGTTAAAAGTGATGATTGGAACCATCCTCTGTGCTGATCCGAACCTTCAAGATATAAATCTACAGGGGTATGACCGAGTTCATCAGAGCGTTTTTCTACTACCGCTCTCCACGAAATCCCGGAATCAAACCAAACATCCATAATGTCTTTTTCTTTTTTGAAATGTACACTACCGCATTTAGGACACTTATATCCGGCAGGCAAAAGTTCGTCTGCGCTATGATTTACCCACGCATCAGAGCTTTCTTTTTCAAAGATTTGTGCAACATTTTCAATAGTTTCATCATTGCAAATAACTTCTGCGCAATCTTCACAATAGAAAATCGGAATAGGAACACCCCATGCCCTTTGACGGGAAATACACCAATCTGTGCGCCCTGAAACCATATTACCTATACGGCTTTCCCCGCTTGCAGGTATCCATTTTACATCATGAATTGCATCCATTGCTTGCTGTCTGAATTTGTCAACCTTCACAAACCATTGCGGAGTTGCTCTGTATATAACAGGATGTTTACATCTCCAACAATGCGGGTAACTGTGACTGATTTCATTTTGATAAACTAATGCATTTACCCCTTCGAGCATATCAATAACCATATCATTGCCTTTATAATATGGTACTCCGACAAGTTCGGGTATTCCGACTTCTTCTTTCCAACATCCTGTCGAATCAAGAGGTGAAAATACTTCCACCCCGTATTTTATCCCGACCTCGTAATCTTCAAGCCCATGCCCCGGAGCAGTGTGAACCAAGCCCGTACCTGCATCCAAAGTAACATGTTCGCCTAAAATTATTTTAGATTTTCTGTTTACAAGCGGATGTTTTGCTTCCATCAGTTCAAAGTCCTGCCCGATTGCAGTGGCAAGAATTTTAATATCATTTTCTTCCCAGCCTACATCTGCCAAGAATGTTCCGAGTAAATCACTTGCAGCTACATAAATATCACCGTCTTTTTCAAATAAGCTGTATTCAAATCGGGGGTGCATTGATATTGCAACGTTTGAAGGAATTGTCCAAGGAGTGGTTGTCCAAATTATTGCATATATTTTTTTGTCATTTCCAACTTGTTTCAAAATCTCTTTATTTATTTTTTCCATAGAACTTTCATCAAATTCAAATCTTACATATATAGATTTTGATGAGATATCAGCGTATTCAACTTCTGCCTCGGCAAGAGCTGTTTCGCAGGATGCACACCAATATACAGGTTTTAAACCTTTTTCAATGTATCCTTTTTTATACATTTCCCCGAATACTCTGACCTGTTCTGCCTCATATTCTCCATTAATAGTCAAGTACGGATTTTCCCAATTTCCAAGAACACCCAAGCCTTTAAATGCAGCTTCTTGTCCTTTTAGACTTTTTAAGGCATATTCTCTGCATTTTGCTCTGAGTTCCCCTTCAGTAATTGAATGACGTCCGCCTTTTAAATTTTTTACAACCGCATTCTCAATCGGCAAGCCGTGCGCATCGTAACCCGGAACATAAGGACTGTAAAATCCGTTCATTGATTTATATTTTATTATTATATCTTTTAAAATTTTATTCAGAGCTGTTCCGACATGAATTTTTTCCGAACTTAAATACGGTGGTCCGTCATGCAAAACAAAAGAATTTGATTTATCACGTTTTGCCAGCATTTTTTCATAAATTTTATTTTCATCCCAAAATTTTTGAATTTGCGGTTCTCTTTGAGTTGCATTTGCTCTCATTGCAAGAGTTGTTTGAGGCAAATTCAGGGTATCTTTGTACTGTTTTTGTTCTGTTGTTTCAGTCATTTATTTATCCTCTGTTTCTTGTTTAACTTCTATTGCGTCCGTAACGGGTTTTGGTGAAATAAAACTCCAAAAACCGCCTTCACTATCACATTCTTTTATATATGCATTCATTTTATTATAATCAAAACAATTTTCCCATCGTGCTATAACAACCGTCGCAACACAATTACCTATTAAATTTACGGTTGTTCTTCCCATATCAAGGATTTGGTCAATTCCTAATAAAATAGCAACCCCAATCAACGGAATATTAAAACTTGCCAGTGTTCCTGCAAGTACAACAAGCGCAACCCTCGGCACCCCCGCAATACCTTTGCTTGTAAGCATAAGAGCGAGCATTATTAAAATTTGCTGAGTTAAACCCAGTTCAAGACCGTTAATTTGAGCGCAGAATATTACTGCCATTGCAAGATATAATGTACTGCCGTCAAGATTAAAAGTATAACCTGTCGGCATTACAAAACTGACAATATTTTGCGGGACTCCAAATCTTTCCATTAAATCAATTGCTTTTGGGAAGGCAGCTTCTGAACTTGCTGTTGTAAACGCTAAAACAGCAGGTTCCTGAATTACTCTGAGTAAATTTCTCAAAGATATACGTGCATATTTGCAAGCTATAAAAAGTACAATTAATACAAACACTGCTAATGCCGTGTATAAAGAAAATATTACTTTGAAATAATTTTTCAGTATTGATAATCCGTTCATTCCGACAGTTGAAGCAATTGCCCCAAAAATCCCCAACGGTGCAAAATACATGACATACTCGGTAAATTTGAACATTACATTCGATACGGATTCCAATAATGTCATAACCGGTTTTGCTTTTTCCCCAACCGCACAAATTGCAATTGCAAAGAATATTGCAAATACTACTATTTGCAACAAATTGCCATTTGCCATAGCTTCGACTATACTTGTCGGGAAAATATTATAAACAATTTCCGAAATGGAAGTTTGCGGGGTTGTAACGGCCATAAGCCCTGCTTCTTTCATAAGGTGCGGATTAACAACAGTCTTCCCAAATCCGTGTCCGGGATTAAATATATTACCCATTGTAAGACCGATTATAAGAGCAAGTGTTGTCACAATCTCAAAATATATTATGGTTTTCAACCCGATTTTACCGAGTTTTTTAACATCCCCATGACTTGCAAGTCCCCGAACCAAAGTCGCAAATAACAACGGAGCAATAATCATTTTCACCATCCGCAAGAATATTACGGCAAAAGTTTTCATCTTAACCGCATATTCGGGGCAAAAATGACCGAAAACAACACCCATAACCAGTGCTGCAAATATCATCCACGTCAATTTTGAACTTTTCAAAGTATATACCTCTATAAGGCATTATAAAATAAACATGGTTTTATAGAAATATTTAGCATATTTTGTAAATAAAATTAATAAATGCCAAAAATTTATGATTGGTTTTCAAGTAATTTTTTTTTCGTAATGTCGGTATCCGATATTTTATCCTGTTTTGCAATTAAAAATCTTCACCTTTAATAAATATTGTGCAAATCAAGGGTTGTTTTATTCGTTTATCAAAATAAACTTGAGTCGGTTGATATTCGCATACTCCTAATCCAAACTGATAGGAACCGAAGATTTTTTCTGCCGCTTCATCATAACTTTCTTCAGGGAAAAACAGACGTGCACCTATAAATCCGCCTTTATCTTTATATTTACGAACTTCAGTGCCGTTTTTAAAAGATTTTTGCAGAACATGCTCAAGAGTATCGATTATATCATGGCATTGTTTTTCAATAGTAACATCACTGTCAAAATCCGCAAACCTGTCTATTAATCGCATTGCAGCGTGTAATGTAAACATTTTGTGAAATCTTGGGTCCGCATTAATCGAATCTGCTATTTCTTCAATGTTTTTCTTGTTAATATTTCTGTATGAATTCTTTGACAATTCATCCAATACATCAGACGGGAATACTTTGACACTTACACATTTATTGTTTTGATAACGCGGCTTTTCAATATCTTTTTTTATGTGCTGTTGAAATTTTAATAATAAATGTCTTAAATCAACCGTTACATCTTTATTTACAGTTCCAGGAATTCTGAAGATTGATACATTCTTATCTTTTTTTTCAAATAATGACGTATCTATAGCCTCATCTTCAGTACTTGCAGGCTTTTTTATGCGGGGTCTTTTTTCCGTTCTGGTATAAACATATTCGGATTTATCATTTTCATTTATTACTGCCGATGCAGGCTTTTTTCTCTTTCTGTCTTTAATTGAATCTAAATCTATCTTACCGACAACAGTTACTCCGGGGAGTTTTTTCCCTGTCGGTTCAAAAATTTCTGTTTTCGGAATTTCCGAGACTTCATCCACTTTTGGTTTAAGTTCACATTTCTCATAAAATTCATCAATGACTTGAGAAATATCATTAGGTGTCGAAACTGTTAGTTTATTTACTAAATCATTTGTTAATTGTTTGTTATCAACAATTTCATCGTCAATTAGGTGAGAACCGTTTTGTAATAATTCCTTACAGATTAGTGTTAACTTTTCACCCTGTTCCTGATTAAGACTAAGTCCTGTTGTAATTGATTTTAAATCTTTTTGAGATTTTGACAAAATTCCGACTCGTTTTTTGGGAAATACAAATTCATAATTTTGTTCTTCCGATAATTCAATATTGGATTGGTTTTGTACATCAAGTTCGCCTGATACATTTTCAACAGGTTCAACATTAACAATATCATTATCCGTTGCAAAAGAATTGATTGATATTTCTTGTTGTGATTGTGCTGTTTCTTTTTGCGCAAGTAATTTTCTCAGTAAATCATTTTCTTCTTTGAGTTTCTCAATTTCTTGGCTGTATGTATCATTTTGATTTTGTTCTTTTGCGGTTGATTTACAAATAATATCAATATCTATATCACTATCATCCTTTTTAAAATTAATGCCTGCAGCTTTTCCGACCAAAATAGTTGCAGCGGTTGTAACCAGCTCCATAACCTTTTGAACAAGCTCCGGTCTTTGCAAAACTTCTTGATACGGATTTTGGAATTCATCATTTCCCATAAAAGACAGTTTATTTGTATTTTTTACAAATGAATCTTGTTTGTCCTCCTGTTTTCTGTAGGGAATTATCTGATAGGATTGTCTCGGGGTTTGAAATAAATTTGTTTGTAAGATTTTCATGTATATTACCTTTATTTTTGCCACATAAACTGATGTAAACATTAATTTTTGACAAAATAAGAACTTACGTTTACAAAATTTTACATATTCAAATTGGATATTACTGAAAATCGCAGATATTCTTTTGCAAATTGAAAATTATTTACTATTGTCTTTTTTGTGCGATATCAAGATTTATATGCTATAATCTGCCTATGAAAACTATTGTATTAACCGGAATGTCAGGAACAGGGAAATCAAGTGCAGGGAACTTTTTGGCAAATAAATTGGGCATTCAATATAATGATATTGATAATTTGATTGTTCAAAGCGAAAAAAAAACAATAAACGAAATATTTGAACAATGCGGTGAAGAATATTTCAGAAACTTGGAAGCTAAAGTAATACAAGAAGTTTTTAAGCCGGAAAATTATCTGATATCACTTGGCGGCGGAGCTTTTGAAAATGAAAAAACAAGGAATTTTCTTCTTGACAATGCCACCGTTATTTATCTTAAAACATCACCGAAAATTATTTTAAAAAGACTAAAATCTGCAACCGACAGACCTTTACTTAATAATAATATGAATTTAGAACGAATTGAATATCTTTTGAATTCTCGCAAAAAAAATTACGAACTTGCCCATTTTACGATAATAACGGATAATAAAAGCATTGAACAAATCGGGAGCGAAATTATACAATGTGCAAACTTGAAGTAAATATTAAAAGTGCGCAGAAAAATTATCCGATATTTATAAATAATCACGATATTGAAAAACTTAAAGACGAAATATTTGACTATATCGGGGATAAAAATTTTGTTGTGATTATAAGCCGCGAAGTTTATAAACTTTATTCAAATATTTTAAAATTTCCTAAAGAAAAAATTTTTATACTAAAAGACGGTGAAAAAGAGAAAAATATAAAAAATTATGCAAAAATACTTGATTTTACATTAAAAAATCACCTTACTCGTGAAGATGCAATTATTGCTATAGGAGGCGGTGTCGTGGGAGATTTGGCAGGTTTTGCCGCTTCAACATATATGAGGGGAATAAATTATATTCAGGTTCCGACGACTTTGCTTGCCTGTACAGACAGTTCCGTAGGCGGTAAAACAGCAATAAACACTTCTTACGGTAAAAATTTAGTAGGTTCATTTTATCAGCCAAATAGTGTTTTTATAAATGTAAATTTTCTCAAAACTCTTGATGAACGCCAATTTAAAAGCGGTTTAGGAGAAGTTATAAAATACGGATTTATTGAAAAAAGCTGTTTATGTAATGAAGAATTAAATTTGATGAATTTTTTGAATGAAAATGCTCAAAAAATTTTAGATTGTGATATTTTAACCCTCGCAGATTTAATTAAAATTTGCATAAAATTAAAAATTTCAGTTGTAAATCAGGATGAAAAAGAAAAAGGCTTGCGCAAAATTCTAAATTACGGTCACACTTATGGTCATGCGATCGAAAAAATTACAAATTATCGCAAATATACTCACGGAGAATGTGTAATATGCGGAATTTTGTTTGCACTGAATTTTGCTTTCAAAAACGGGAAAATAGACAAAGAATATAAATTTTTATGTGAAGATTTGGTTTCAAAATTTAATTTTCCTAAAATTCCGCAATTTGACACAAATAAAATTTTAAATATTATGAAAACCGATAAAAAAGCCGGAAATAATTATATAACCCTCATTTTGCCCACGGATTATGCAAAAGTTGAACCTTTTAAATATAATTTTGACCAAATAAATTTGTAATATATTGCAAAGCCCTTTATATTATAATATTATGGTTCAAATAGTCGGTAGCAAAAAGATACGGAAAAATTATGGATTTAAAAGATTTGCCCAAAAATCCCATAGCAGTTACGATAAAAATGGTCGGATGTCGTTGGAAAGTGATGATTGTCGCTGAATTACTTGGCGGAACAAAACGTTTCAATGAGATTAAAAAATCATTAAAAGGAATTACTCAAAAGGTTTTGACTTCAAAACTTCGCGAACTGGAGCAAGACGAAATACTGACACGGGAAACCGAAGGTTCAAAGGTTTCATATACCTTAACCGATATTGGTTATTCTCTGCGTCCTGTAATTTTGTCCTTTTATGACTGGGGAAAAGATTATAAAAAATATGTAAAACTTATGGCAAACAGATAAACGTATTGTTAAAAATATTCATATAACTTGTAAAATTATTTAAAAATAGATTATAATAAATATATATATATAGATTATCAAACAGGGAAAAGATGTCGACATATTCATCAAATAACAAGCATTTTCAATCGTTTATGCAATCACAATC
>CACXFH010000002.1 GCA_902766975.1 uncultured bacterium
AAAAATAAGAAAATAATATCTGATTATCTTAATATTGAACTAAAAAATATGATATCTCCGATTCAGACACATAGTGCTAATGTCGATATAACAACCGAAAACAAGTTCTATTATCCTGATACTGACGGGTTAATTTTGGAAAAAACTAATCTTGCTATTTTTTTAAATTTTGCAGATTGTACGCCCCTGATTTTTTACGATGAAAAACAAAATATCGGAGCTATATCTCATGCAGGTTGGCGCGGAACAGCCCAAAAAATTGCCCTGATTACCGCAAATAAATTAATAAACGAATTTAATTCTAAGCCAAAAGATATTTGTGTTTTAATCGGACCGGCAATTTGTGATAAATGTTATGAAGTGGGAGTTGAAGTGTATAATTACTTTGGCGATTATCATAACATGCAAATTTCAAATCCCGATAAGAAATTTCATATAGACCTTAAAGAAATTAATAGAAAACAGTTAGCCGATATTGGGATAGAAAAAATTGATATTTGTCCGTACTGTACATGTTGTGATAATGAATATTTCTTCTCATACCGAAAAGAAAACGGTACAACACTAAGGCACAGCGCAGTGCTGAAATTGAATAAAAATTTAGCGCAAACTTATTAAACTTTTAGCAATTAACTCATATTACATTTTGTAAAAATGTTGCTATATACGTAGCAAAAAATTAACAAAAGTGGTATTTATAATATATAGTAAGGTCAGAAGGTGTGTAAATTTATGAAAAAATTTTTAGTAATGCTGTTAGTTTTTTTATTTGCAACAATTGAAGCAAATGCAGCTACAAGCTTTGTTAAATTTAATAATGCAGGAGCTCCTGTTACGATTTCAAGAGGAGGGGGGAACCCTGTCAGTGTGAGAACAATGTCGCAAGGCGGCTATTCTCGTATTGCACACCCGACACTGCCGGCGCGCCCTGCAATACCTTATTACAGATCAAGATATGTTTATGCTCCGCCAATGCCATATTATAATTATCCTGCTCCTATTCATACGGCTGCTGCTCCACAGCCTTCAAGATTAAACAGCAGTACGAGTCCGAATATCCCGACTAAAAGTTACACAATGAACGGTGTAACATATTATAACTAATTTTCGATTCTAAAATATTTGCAAATCGTTTTTTTCTGTATAATAATCAATATGCGGAAGGGATGTAAAATGGCAAATATTTTAGTTTATCAACTTGAAGGAAAAATATATATAAATCTGACAAATAAATGTACAAATGATTGTATTTTTTGTCTGAGAAAAGATAAAGATGACGTAAAAGGGCAAGAATTGTGGCTTGATGATGAGAATTCGGGTGTAAATGATGTGGTCGTGCAATTTGAGGAGATTCTTCGGCTAAGGCCTCAGAATTACAATGATGAAGTCATTTTTTGCGGATATGGGGAACCTCTTTTGAAACTCGATGTTTTAAAAGAAGTTGCGAAATATATTAAAGATAATTATCCTGATACTAAAATAAGAATAAACACAAACGGTCATGCAAATTATGTCTATAATAGGGATATTGTGCCTGAGTTGAAGGGTCTGATAGACACAATTTCCGTAAGCTTAAATGCTGAATCCGCAGACGAATATAACGAGCTTTCGCAGCCTGTTTTTGAAGGCGCTTATGAAGAAGTGAAAAAATTTATAAAATCCTGTTCGGATAACGGTTTTGAAACAATTGCAAGCGTAGTTGAAGGCTACAAAGGCAGACATCTTAATCTCGAAAAGTGCGAAAAGATTGCATCTGACTTAGGTGCTAAATTCAGAGTTCGTGAATGGATTCCTAACGGGTACTAAACAATAATCAGTATTGCACTTCTCTTACTGCTTCAACTCTCTCATCATCAGGGTCATAATTTCTTATCTTTGCTTTAATTTCAAATAATCTTAAATCTTTGCCGTACATATTTGGAGGTTCTTTACCGTTAACATCAATTATCCCTGTGATATTATTCTTTTTAATTTGCGGCTTCATACAAATTGAAGGACCGTTTTTTAATGTTGCACAAGCACCTTCAAATTTTGGAGTGTATGGTTGTTTATTTTCATAGGTATATTTTGATGCAAAGCAATCTCCGTTTGAATTTCCGCAATATTGCGATACTCCGACAATCTCCTGCAAAAATTTCCCAGGTCTTAAACTGTAGTCTGTCAATTCCTTATTTGAATACAATGGAGAATGAAAATAATCTGTTCCGTTTGCGCACATCATAGTTATTGCTTCTTCCAATCTTACTATTGCATTATCATAAGCAAGATTTAAAGTTTTTATTTTATAATTTGCAATTCCTTTTAAGCCTAAAATGATGACCAAAATAACCATTACAGCCAAAATTACAGGGGATTTAAAATCAGCTGCAGCCTCTCTTTTATTATTCAAATTTAACATAATTTTCTCCTTTGACTTAAATTATAACTTTTTTCACTTGTATTTGCAATAAACATGATTTAAAATAAGTATATGGGATACGGGATTATAAATGTTTGTTTTTCCTGCGATGATTATTATGCAAAATATGCGGGAGTCGCAATTGCCTCAATACTTTTGAATGCAAATGATGATGATGAATTTTATTTTTGGATTTTGGATAATGGGATAAGTGAAAATACAAAAATTCGTATTGAGCGGTTGAAAAGTATTCGATACTTTGATTTGCGATATATTGGTAATAATTCCAAAGATTATAAACTTAAATTTGCTCAATTGCTGCCCAAAACAGACAGAATAATATATCTTGACAGTGACATTATTGTAAAAAAATCTTTATCGGGATTATATAATATAAATTTAGACAATTCTTTCATCGCGGGTGTTACAGACAAGAATGCGAATAATACACAATCCGTAATGAATTATCTGAATACCGGAGTAATGCTGATCGATTTAAATAAAATCAGGCAATACGGAGTTGAAAATAAATTTGCGCAATATGCAAAAATGTATAATATTAATACCGAAATAAATAGTGCATGCGTCATAAATAATGTTTTGTCAAAATATACTAAAACGATTGACGGCAATTGGAATGTTCAAGTCGCTAATTTTATGGACCGTAGCAGCTACACTAAAACTCCCGGTATAATTCACTATACAGGGAAACAAAAACCTTGGCTGTTTGGTACATATAATTATTTCAAAAACGAATACTTTAAGGTCTTAAAGCATACTCCATGGGCAATTTCTACCGATGAGCAACTTAAATGGGGTATTTGGAATAATATTTGTTCCGTTGTTCATTTTGTAATCAATAATCCGCAATTTATTGTACAATCAGAATTCTGGCAAGCACTTTTTAAAACTATTTCTTAATACTCAATCTTTCCAAAGCTCTGACGAAACGAACAATTTTTGATTCGGTATCAGCAGTAATTGAATCGACTAAAATAGTTTTACAACCTAAGCGTTTTCCGCACAAAATATCTGTTAAAGGTCTGTCGCCGACAAGTACACAGTCTTTTGGATTTACATTGTGTTTTTCAAGAAATTTCAAAACAACACCTGTTTTTGGCTTGCAGGCATGAAATAATACGGGGAAATGTGAAATTTCACTAACCCTTTTAATATATTCAGGATTGTTGTTATTTGAAACAACTGCCATGAAAAATTTTTCCTGTACTTTTTTAATAAAGCTGTATATTTCATCAGTGTACGTCCCCGATTTTGAAGCCATCAATGTTGAATCCAAATCAAACAACATTGCCTTAACCCCTTGTTTTTGAAGCTCATCTAAATCTATATCGTATATACTTTTTAAATTGTAATCAGGTTTTATAAACATATTATTATTTCTTTCCTACATATTAAAAAAACTTTTTATTTTTTCTGTTAAAGTCATTTCTTTTATTTCGAAATGCCCCATTTTATCGTATAATTTGATTTGTTCTCTTATATTCTTAGTTTTTTTAGCTTTTTCATATAATTCTTTTGCTTCGGGATTTGAATACTCTTGAACTTCATAGGCTTTTTTAGACCAAAGAGTACGACCATTAATAGTATATATAATCTCATCTATTGGTATGCGTAACTTATTACCGTTAAAATTCTGAATACTAATTCTGCTTATTCTCATTTATATATATTCCTTTATTCCGACTGTTCTTGCCATTGCAAATTTGTAATCCTGCGGTTCTTTATCAAATTTTACATAAACTTCAGCATTTGTATTGCCGACTTCAAGTTCAATCCCATTTTCGTCATATATACCGAGAATTTTTGTAACAAATTGTTCTGTCGGAGTGATAATTTCGACTTCATCATTTTGTAAAATTTTATTTTTTATTTTTACAAGGAATAAATTAATGTCATTCTGAGACGAAATATTTTGAGATTCTTTGCCTAAAGGCTCAGAATGACAAGCCGAAGAATCTCCTGCCGAACAATTTGTATGACAAAAATTTTTTTCATTTTCTTTCCCGTGAAATTCAAACAAGAAATCAGCTCCTGCGAGTCCTTTTGATAAATTGTAACTATATCCTCCGGAACCGTCACCAAGCGCAAAACCGGTTGTATAGCCTCTGTTTCCCACCTTTTTTAATTCATAAAAATATTTTTCCATATCTGCATTCGGATTTTGGTATATCTCATCAATTGCGGCACGATAAGTTTTTGCAACTGCAGAAACATAATAAAGACTTTTTGTCCTTCCTTCGACTTTGAATGAATCCACTCCTGCATCAATCATTTCTTTCAAATGGTGAACAAGACACAAATCGTTCGGACTCAAGATGTGGGTGCCATGTGCATCTTCATTAATTTCATAATACTCATTCGGGCGGGTTTCTTCAACGAGTTTGTAGCTCCACCTGCAAGGCTGACAGCAATTCCCCTGATTAGAAATTCTTTCACCTTTTGTAAAATAGTCACTCAGCAAGCATCTCCCCGAATATGAAACGCACTGCGCTCCGTGTATAAAACACTCAATTTCCATATTGGGAACCTTATTTTTGATTTCCGCAATCTCAGCTATTGACAATTCTCTTGCCAAAACAACTCTTTTAGCCCCCATATCCTGCCAGAATTTCACGCTTTCATAATTTAAAATATTTGTTTGCGTGCTGACATGCAATGGGGTATCCGGCATATATTTTTTAAGCAAATTCATTATCCCAAAATCGCTGAATAAAATTGCATCAGGATTTGCATCCTTAATAATTTCAATACATTCTTCCAAATGCTTGATATCCTTATTAAATGCAAAAATGTTTAGAGTCATATATGCTTTTTTGCCGTATTTATGAGCCAAATCAATAGCGGTTTTGAGGTTTTCGAAGGTTATAAGCTCACCCTTTCTCATTGCTCTTAAACTAAAATCAACTACTCCCAAATAAACAGCATCCGCTCCGTAATTTACGGCATATTCCAATTTTTCCAAATTGCCCGCCGGCAATAATAATTCAACTTTTTTCATAATGATTTAATGATAATAAAAAATAATTAAATAATCAACCAAATAGGTGATGAACTTTTTTTCTAAAAATGCAAAATAGAGATATAAAGAGTTTTATGGATTGAATACCAACTTAGTTGTTTCAATGTCGTTTTTTCAGAAAGAGAGAATAAAATATGAGAACAATTACAAACGCAACCGCAACCATTAAAGAAATATGGTCATATCAGCACCCTGTAATGCATACTTGGTTTTTATTCAGTGCCGTATCTTTAGGTTGTATGTTGACCGTGTTGTTCTTGGCATTCTAGATTTTATAAATATATTCGCAACCCCCAAATTTAAAACAGGAATCGTAGAAAGTTCGATACCTGTTTTTGTTTTTTACTAAAAGGCAATAAGCGCGTATTCGGAATTAATAATAGGTCTAAATGCCTAAGATTCAAATTTTTTGCAAGTTATTATTAGTAAATGCTATGCAATATTAAAAAAAAATTCTAATAAGCCATATATCATTATTTATCTGTCCTACGTAAAAAGTATATTGATTATATAACTTAATTAATGTTAAATTACTGTTATGAAAAGAAGGGTAACGGCACTAATAATAATTGCGGGAATTGCGTTTGTCACTTATTGCGGTCATGCATTCTATATAGCTAATCGCAATCCGCTTTTATCTGATAGTACTCAGGTAATTAATACCCATAAACTTTCACCCCAAAAGCATTTTGATAAGAATTGGGAAACAATCAAAAATGAGTATTATGATTCAGGGTTCAATCATCAACATTGGCACCGATGGAAAACTCATTATCAAAACAGGCTTAAAACTCCTGATGATGTTAAAGTAGCGACAGAAACGATGCTTGCCAGCCTGAATGACCCGTATTCACGTTATTTAACAAAAGACGAATTTTTAAAGCAAAGAACCGCAATTACATCCAAAATTTATGGTATAGGTGTAAGTATTGTAAACGATGCGGGTAAAATAAAAATTATAAATGTCATAGAACAGGCTCCTGCCCAATTTGCCGATTTGCGCAACGGGGATGTAATTCTTGCTGTAAACGGTAAGGATGTAAACGGACTTTCAATTTCAGAGGTTTCTAATCTTGTTAAAGGTCCCGAAAATACCCTTGTAAGTTTGGATATTTTGCGGGGACAAAACAGGATAACAAAACAAATAATCAGAAAAGAAATAGCCATAAAAAGTATAAAAAGTATCGTAGAAGATAAAATCGGGTATATACAGATTTCAAGTTTTATCAGCAGTACTGTCCCGAATGAATTTTTGGAAGCACTGGAAAATACTTCAGATACAAAGGGATTGATTATAGATTTGCGGGGTAATACCGGCGGATTACTTTCAAATGCGGTATTTATTGCAAATTTATTTATTGCGAATGGGCGTCTTGTCAGTATTGTCGGGCGAAACGGATACAGATATGATGTTATCGCAAAAGATACAAATTTAAATATAAACAAACCTGTTGTATTACTTGTAGACCAAACAAGTGCCAGTGCAACCGAGATATTTGCCGGGGCAATGAAGGATTATCATAAGGCAAAACTTGTCGGGACAAAGACTTACGGGAAAGGTATGGTTCAAAAAATCATACCTATGCCAAATGAAACTGGATTAAATTTAACAATTGCAAAATATCTTACACCTCGTGGTTCTGATATAAATAAGCGCGGCATTGCTCCGGATATAAAGGTTCATTTTACAAAGAGTGATGTTGATACGGGCACGGATGCGCAATTAGAGAGTGCAAAAGATTTATTGAGCAAAATAATTGTGAGTAGGGGTCAATAAACTTGACATAGTAATATGTCTTTCGTATATTAGAAATACGAAATTAGGAGACATGGCCAAGTGGTAAGGCAGAAGCCTGCAAAGCTTTTATCCCCGGTTCAAATCCGGGTGTCTCCTTTTTAATTGGGCGATTGGCACTCAATCTCTTTCCCTCGCTCGTGACGTTTTTTAACGGGAGAGGGCAGAATTTCTTAATAAGCAGTGGCGAATTTAGAAATTCCGGAGAGGGAATGAGAGGGGTAGCGCATCGTGAAAAATGTGAATTTTTCACTATATAAATTTTGTGGGCGATTGGCGCAGTTGGTAGCGCATCACATCGACATTGTGGGGGTCGTGGGTTCAAGTCCCGCATCGCCCACCATAGAGCCTCCGAGCGTATCGGGGGTTTTATAATGTAATTAGTGTCGGTGCGGATGATGTGAGTTTTGGGAATAATAATTTAAATAGTCACCCAGAATTTGTTTCATTATTACCTTTTAACAGGACATTTAGTTGGAAGTGGTAAATATTTTTAATCGGCATAAGTGCCAAGTTTAGTAAATCTTAGCTATTTTATGAGGTCGGAAGTTAGTTGAGTATAAATGTCCGAAAAGTCCGGTTTTGTCAACATAAATGTCCGCAAATTTGCACATTTTTGTCCCAACATTTGCACTCAAAAGTAGGGTTGACTTTAGTCAACCAAATATATAGGTAGACTGAAGTCTATCCTACTTTTTGAGATTATCAAGCTCACTGTTCTTTCTTATCAAACCAACTGTTCTTTTACAATTATCTATTATAATTGATAGATAATGAAACAAGCTTGAAAAATTCCTCCCCTTGTAAGGGAAGGCTAGGAAGTGTATTAATAATCCATCTTCCAGCCGCTGTCGACTAATGCGCCGTAGCACCACCCTGTACCTTTAGGGCTTGAATTTGCTTTGCATTTGTTTATTTTATCCTCAAGTGTCAAATTATCTTCCGAAAGTATGGTACAATCGGCTATATGACCGCTTGGTGTTACATAAAATCCAAATAAATCTCTTCCTAATATATTTGGTTTATCATTCCCGTTTATATCAATCATGAAAAATCCTACAGTTTTGCCGCTGTTTGATTCCGTATTATATTTTACAATTACACCATTCTTTAGTATTACTGTACGACTTGCGGTGAATCCGCCCAAATCAGAACCCCCTATTTTTTTGTATTTAACCTTGCTGTCGCCATCCGCAGTTGTTTTCCAACAATCTTTAAGAGCTTTATCGGGAGCACAATTTTTTGTTATTGCAAAGTGCTTGTCAGAAAGTAATTCTTCGGGGTCTCCAAAATCCGTATCCGATAAATCTCTTGTTCTGTGTACAAGCAACTGGTCTTGTGCTAATTGTTCTATCATTGCGGACATATTTTTTACCTGAGTTGCAAACATTTTATTGTGAACGTTATTCATCATAACAGGGACGGTCAAAACCGCAATAACCCCGACAATTGTCAATGCCATAAGTAATTCTGAAAGTGTAAAGCCCTTTTTCATTTTCGCTCCTTTTTATTTCGTTTTTATAAAATTTTTAGTCCAAATACTGCGGGTCATACCCTGACAGTTCAGCCATTCTAAAGCATGCCGCTCCATTTCCGCCGGTGCATTCGGTTTTTAAAGCCGCACCCGTGACTCCGCCAATTTTGTATGAAGTTACGTCTCCTGCTCGTATGCCTGATGTTTCATCATCATACCACTCAATTTTCATAATATAATAATCCACTCCGACCATATTTGGTTTGTCACTGCCTGTAAGGTCAACAACCACGGATGTGGTGCTGTTGTCTTTATCGTTTACAATTCCCAAGCCTACTCCGTTTTTCAAAAGTACGGAAGCTTGTGTTTCCGTTTCTTCTTCGGGAATTAAAACATCATTGGTTTCTGTTGCATCAGAATATCTTTTGTATGTTGTTCCAAACGGTTTTCCCGATTTTGCAAGTTCAAATTTTTCCAAAAATGCTTTCGGATTTTTGTATATATCGGTTGATGTTATTTCTGTTGTTCTTTGCTTTAACATTTCTGATTGAATGACATTACCAACAGAAGCAACAGTTCCTTTCAAAAGAGCCATTCTTGATTTTTCGTGCGTGTTTTTTAGTAAACTCGGGATAGTCAAAGCTGCAATTACTCCGACAATTGTAACCGCTAATAAAACTTCCGCCAACGTAAAACCACGTTTTTTTATCATAACCATAAATAACCTCTTTTTTTTAAACTTTACCATTTATAGCTCAAAATTTCAATAATCTTGACGGAAAATTTTGAGCAAGTTACAATTTTTAGGTATAGAAGGTGAAGGGAGTAAAAAATGACTAATATACAAGTTACTCAAGAAATTTTAGACAAATGCCCGGTAAAACGCGGCGTTAAAGGTAGTCCTGCACCTATTCCGCAAGAAGGCGCTTGGACTAAATGTAAAGAAATCAAAGATATTTCAGGTCTTACCCACGGTTGCGGCTGCTGTGCACCTCAACAAGGAACTTGCAAATTGACTTTGAACGTTAAAAACGGAATTATTCAAGAAGCATTGGTCGAAACTATCGGATGTTCAGGGATGACACATTCTGCTGCTATGGCAGGGGAAATTCTTCCGGGGAAAACAATTCTTGAAGCATTGAATACTGACTTAGTTTGTGACGCTATCAACGTTGCAATGAGAGAATTGTTCTTGCAAATAGTTTATGGCAGAACTCAATCAGCATTTTCCGAAAACGGTTTGCCGGTTGGTGCAGGTCTTGAAGATTTAGGAAAAGGCTTATGTTCAATGTGCGGTACAATTCACTCTACCGCTCAAAAGGGTGTAAGATATCTTCAATTAACTGAAGGTTATATTCTTAAACTCGGTTTAGACAAAAACAATGAAGTTATCGGCTATCAGTTTGTAAATCTCGGTAAAGTTATGGATGCTATTAAAAAAGGTGTTGAACCGGGTGAAGCATTCAAGAAAAATATTGGAACTTACGGAAGATTTGCTGATGCGGTTAAATATATTGACCCGAGAGAAGAATAGTTAAGAAGTGATTGAGTGAATAAGTGATTGAGTGATTGAGTGAATAAGTGAATAGGTTCATTAATTCGCTTTAATCATATATAATTCAAGATAAGACAAATTTTACTTTTGACAATTTTAAAACTAACTTATTCACCTAAAACATAGAAATAGTAGTATAAAAATAAATAAGGAATAAAAAAATGACAGTAAAATTTGAAGGACAAGACAGACGTGAAGCTACTTTGAAAAAAGTTTTGCCCGAATACGGTTTCAAATCATTAGAAGATGCTCGCGAATTATGTCTATCTAAAGGCATTGATGTAGATGCTATTGTTAAAGGTATTCAGCCTATAGCGTTTGATAACGCATCATGGGCATATACATTAGGTGTTGCAATTGCAATTAAAAAAGGTATTACAAACGCAGCTGATGCTGCTGAAGCAATCGGCTTAGGCTTGCAGGCATTTGCTGTTCCGGGGTCTGTCGGTGACAGACGTCAGGTTGGTATCGGTCACGGGAATTTGGGCGCTATGCTTTTAAGAGAAGAAACAAAATGTTTCTGTTTCTTGGCAGGTCATGAGTCATTTGCGGCTGCTGAAGGTGCAATTGGTATTGCAAGAAATGCCGATAAAGTAAGAAAAGAACCTTTAAGAGTTATCTTAAACGGTTTAGGTAAAGATGCCGCTTATGTAATTTCAAGAATCAACGGTTTTACTTATGTTGAAACTGAATATGATTACAAAACTGGCGATCTTAAAGTCGTAAAAGAAACTCCGTTCTCTGACGGCGAAAGAGCAAAAGTAAAATGCTATGGTGCTGATGATGTATCAGAAGGTGTTGCTATTATGATTAAAGAAGGGGTAGATGTTTCAATTACAGGTAACTCAACCAACCCGACAAGATTCCAGCACCCTGTTGCAGGTACTTACAAAAAATGGGCTATCGAAAACGGCAGAAAATATTTCTCAGTCGCATCAGGCGGTGGAACGGGAAGAACTTTACACCCTGATAACGTAGCTGCAGGTCCTGCATCATACGGTATGACAGATACTATGGGTAGAATGCACGGTGATGCTCAATTTGCAGGTTCATCATCAGTTCCTGCTCACGTGGAGATGATGGGCGTAATCGGTATGGGTAACAACCCGATGGTAGGTGCTACAGTTGCATGTGCTGTTGCAGTTGCTCAAGCGATGAATAAGTAATTTATTTATGCAAATATATCAAAATAGCCGTATCTCAAACTGATACGGCTATTTTTTGATTAATAAAAATTTATGTTATAATCATTATATGGCTATAATTTTAGACGGGAAAAAGTTAAGAGATAAGATATTAGATGATTTGCGCATAAAATTGTCTTCTTATTCAAAGAAACCTAGATTGGTTGTAATTTTGGTTGGAAATGATGAAGCAAGTAAAATTTATGTGGGCAACAAACAAAAATGTGCTCAAAAAATAGGAATTACCTCCGAAGTTATAAATTATCCGTCAAATATCGAAGAACAAATTTTAATTGATAAAATTGATGAACTTAATAATGATGAATCGGTGCATGCAATACTTGTTCAATTGCCGCTGCCTGACCATATTTCAAAAGAAAATGTTGTCAATGCAATTGCCCCTCAAAAAGATGTTGACGGGTTTACTCCATACAATTTCGGCAGACTTTTTTCGGGTGAATGTCCTTATGTTTATCCTTGTACCCCTAAAGGGATACTGTATTTGCTTGATGAATACGGAATAGAAATTGAGGGTAAACATGCGGTTGTTGTCGGACGCTCAAATATTGTCGGGCGACCGATGGCTCAAATGCTTTTAAATCGTAATGCGACCGTCACGATGTGTCATTCAAAAACAAAAAATCTTGCGCAAATAACAAAAACTGCTGATATTCTAATTTCAGCAGTGGGAAAAAATATTATAAAAGGGGAAATGTTAAAA
>CACXFH010000003.1 GCA_902766975.1 uncultured bacterium
ACATTACTGTTTACTTTGTCAAAATCTACATAGTAGCAATAGTCTGAAATACAAGGTCTAAAAGTTGATAGCCATTCCTTAAAATCTTTTTTCATATGTACCTCTGTAGTTATGCCATTAATCCGCCGCCACCTGCACCTTTTTCAGAATATGCAGAAGTCCAACCTGTTTGTCCTAATATACTTATTGATTTTGGTGGCATTAAATTTTTGTTTCCACATTCTTGACATACTTCATAAAAAGGACATTGTTTATAATTTGGATTAGCAATGTTAGATTCAATAAACTGCGTTCGACTTATTGCGATTTCACCTTCCAAATCATTACAAGGCAAAGTTCTATTTGCACATTCTACTAATACATTGCGTTTTCCTTCCTTATGACATATATCACAATACTTTTTTCTTGCAGAGTGCCATTTAAAATAATGTCCCCTTTCGCATGAATAATGATATAATGATTCTTTGCATAATTGTTTACCAACAATATTATAAATAAAATAATCCAACAAACAAGGGCTTTTTATGTTTTCTGTTGGATATAACATATTCCATTTTTCCCAAACTTTTCGCCATGCTAGCGCACTCATTTGATCTACATAACCATACTGATAGCAAAAAATATCTAAGAAACTGGATACTAATGGAATAGCACTTCTTAATATGCCAGTTCTAAGAGCAATTCGGATTGTATTAATATCACTTGCAACATCTATTTTTTCAAAATTAGTAACATTTTTCCATATTCCTAATACGACCATATCTCTTATAAACATATCAGCTTTTTTATTTCCATATCCAGAATTAGAATCAATTAACTGTTTTCGAAATAACTCTACATCATTATTAAAACAGGAGATAATTGAATATGGTGTTGATTTGTGTTCAATTAAAAATTTACATATATTCTTTGCGAAATTAATTCTTTTGTCGTTTTGAGATAATAATGCTGTATTTATATTATTAATAAAATCATCCGGAGAAGATTGAATATTGTTTTCATCAAATATTAGAGGGTCGTTTTTGTATATTTGCGCTAATTCTTGAAAACTCCTAGAACCCCTAAAATCTTGATTTGCTGTCAATAATCGTACTTTACATATTTCTTCGTTTGATAGTCCTTGAGTATCCCAAACTTCAGTAAAAACTCGACCATTTGTTCTTATGAATACATCATGTAATACTTCTGCAACTTTTGTGCATGCATTTTCATCAATTTCCAAATCTAAAATTTCTTTATAATTTGAATGCCAAAACTTATGAAATTCTGAAAAATATTTATAATTATGATCTAGAACAAATGTCTCGCCAAGTTCATCTGAAGTTGTATATAAAAATTCGTTTATTGTCTTAATGGCAAGTCTTGATTTCTCTATTTCTGTTTTTCTAGAGCCATATATATTTTCTAAATTATCGTAAAATTTTTGCATCGCTGATTTCATTATTATTCCCTATTAATAGTTCCGCACCAATACTTCCGTAATTTTACCTCTGCCGTCAGCATTTGCATTTATCTGACGAGATGCAAAAACCTTTTTTATATTGTAATTTTCGTATAATTCATTGACCAATTTTGTATCAGAATTTGATAGCAAGAATTTTACACCCATTGAGTCTAATTCATCACAAACATCGCGGAGCTTGAATTGCATATCCATATCAAAACCGTCTTTAGTGTACGAAGTAAAACTAGAAGTTTCGCTTAAAGGTACATACGGTGGATCAAAATATACAAAGTCACCTTTTTTAACTTTTTTCAAAATCTCTGAAAAATCTGCGTGTTTAATTTCAGTTCGCTGTAACAGATTTGAGCAATTTATTAAATTGTTTTCATCTAAAATTCTCGGATTTTTATAATGTCCGAACGGAACATTAAATTCACCTTTAGAGTTTACTCGGTACATTCCATTAAAACAAGTTCTATTCAGGTAAATAAACCTACTTGCTTTTTGAATATTAGACCAATTTTGATATTTTTCTGTACGGTCGATGTTCCGGATTTCCATAAAATATTCTTTTGAAATATCGTGTTTTTGCAGGTCTGTAATCAACTCATCGACATTATCTCGGACAACTTGATATAAGTTGATTAATTCTTCATTCATATCGGAAATATAGGCATTATCAGGTTGAAGTTCAAAGAATAACGCACCACCGCCAATAAAAGGTTCAAAATATCTGTTGTAATCTTCAGGCATGTTTTTTAACAACTCAAACATAAGCTGACGC
>CACXFH010000004.1 GCA_902766975.1 uncultured bacterium
GAATGTATGGTGATGTTTGAATAGAGTTTTACTTTTTGTTTTCTTTTTCCGCTGCTATTAAATCAAATACATAATCATAATACGCACTTTTGGCTTTGAAGTTTTTTAATTTTGCTTCCAGTTTTTCCGGAGTTATAAAACCTTTATATAAAGCTATTTCTTCAAGACAGGAAATTTGTTGACCTTTGTTTGCCTGAATTGCGCGAACAAAATTTGCAGCTTCAAGCATGGAATCCTGAGTCCCTGTATCAAGCCATGTAAAGCCTCTGCCTAAAATTTCAACATTAAGCTGTCTTTTGTGCAGATAAATTTTATTTAAATCCGTAATTTCAAGCTCCCCTCTTTTTGAAGGTTTGAGTTTTTTTGCATATTCGCATACGTTTTTATCATAAAAGTATAATCCTACCACAGCATAATTTGATTTTGGTTTTTTGGGCTTTTCTTCAAGAGATAAAGCTTTCATATTTTTGTCAAATTTGACAATACCAAATCTTTCGGGGTCTTTTACTCTGTAGCCGAATACTGTAGCACCTTTTTTATTTTCCATTACTTGTTTTAAAAATGTAGAAAAACCAAATCCGTGAAATATATTGTCGCCTAATATGAGCGCAACGTCCTCTCCTGCAATGAAATCTTCTGCTATTAAAAATGCATCCGCAATTCCACGCTGTACATACTGTATTTTATATTGAATTTTTATTCCAAATTGAGAACCGTTTCCAAGCAGTTTTTTAAAATTATTATAATCTGATTCATTTGTAATAATAAGTATATCTTTTATTCCTGCAAGCATAAGTGTCGACAACGGATAGTAAATCATTGGTTTATCATAAACCGGTAAAAGAATTTTTGATATTGGTTGAGATGCCGGATATAATCTTGTTCCTGCGCCTGCAGCTAAAATAATACCTTTCATGAAAAACTCCTTTAAAAAAATATCTTCTCAGGTAGTATTATACATTAAACAAAGATAATTATACATGTGCTGATGTTACAATTTGCTAAACATTATATACTCAAACTTGCATTATTCGTCAAAAAGTGTAAAATAAAAGTTGAATGGAAGATCAAGTGATCTTTATACACAAATCAGGAGAAAAACAATGTTCGAAGATGAAAAGTTAGTATGCGAAGACTGTGGTCAGGAATTTGTATTTAGTGCGGGAGAGCAAGAATTTTATGCTGAAAAAGGGTTGGTCAATAAACCGAAAAGATGCCCTGAATGCCGTAAAGCTCGCAGAAAACAGCACAGAAAATCAAGAAAAATGTATGATGCTGTATGTTCAAAATGCGGAGTTCAAACTCAAGTTCCGTTTAAGCCGGTTCCCGGACGTGAAGTTTATTGCAAGGACTGTTTTAAAGAAATAAGCGAAAATACAGCACCTGCAGCCGAAACTGAAGAATAAATTAAAAAAAGCCCTCAGTGTTGAGGGCTTTTAATTTTAAATCATTATACAGTTGTTTAAATATTCAATTGTATTAATTTTTTCGTTGTATAAATATTTTATAAAATTTAAGTGTGCGCAATCCTTTGCACTAAGTATAAGATTTATTTCAAAACCCTCAGTGCAAAACGGTTCGTAATCATACACAACATAATTATTATACTTACTTTTCCATTCTTTTCGTTCAATTTTACAATTATTCTCATCTATAATATCTTCAAACCATGGCAACAGGTTTTTATTTACATTTTTCATTTCCAGACGATTATAGATACATTCATTTGTACTGTTCCCGATAAACATAGTTTTTCTCCATTACACAAAATACCTATATGTAAATTATAAATAATCACATAAATAAAATAATTGCCGTAAGGATTATTTTTGATTATACAAATTGTTTATATAAAAAGTATATACTTAATATATCTTAATATTATTATTTTTTTAGGCAATTTCTTAATTAAAAATTTTTTTATATAAATAATAGTACACAAATAAGGATATTATTTTGAGTCACGCAGATTTTATGAGAACGACAACCGGCATAATATGCGGTTTGCAATCTTTAAATACATATTTAGACCAAAAAAGCAGCGGTGTAAATACTCCTGCTGCGACAGCAAATTTATTCGGAAATATATTTAACGGGCTTGCAAGAAATGAGGTTGCGTATGAAATGGCGCGTTGGGGTAATCCTACCGGAAATATTATAAATATGTATACGGGATACGGTAATCCGACATCAAATGCAGCAGGAACTCTTGGTTTAATGACAGCTTGTACTCCGTGGATGTTTTTCAACAATCCGTTATGTTACAGCGGTATGGGATGGGGGACAATGCCGTATGGCTACGGCGGTTGGGGCATGGGTGGCTTTTGGTGCTAATTCAGTCCGGTTGTTCTGAGTTTATTACGGAACCTATTACGGCAACAAATGTCCAAAATAGAAATTGCAGTTGTGGTCTAAAATATACGGTGTCCACAAGACCGTGAAACAATGCTGAGCAAATTGCTGTTATACAGGAAGCTGTTATAATTATACCGGCTGTATTTTTTGATTTAAAAATATATTTGAATCCGTCAAACAGAAGTTTAGCCAAAAATGCAAGAAATGCGATAAGAGCAAATATCCCGCTTTCTACAGCAGTTTCAAGATAGATATTATATGCACTCAGAGCATCAAAACCGGTTTTCATATATAATCCGTATATTTCTCTGAAATTTTTGTTCCCTACTCCGATTCCCAAAAGCCAGTTGTCTTTGAACATATCTAATGACGATTGATATACATTAAATCTGAAAGAATTTGACGAATCACTCCTCATTGCAAAAATAGATAGAAATCTTAATCTCAGGGAATTAACAAATGTTAATGCGGTTACAAATAATAATGTGGCAAAGCTAATTATCAAAATATAGATTTTTTTATATTCTTTCCAAAAAAATTTAGCGCTAATTAAAAAAGCCAGCGCAAATACAAGCATCATTGAAAGATATGCGCCCCTGCAGCCTGTTTGAAAAATTGAGTAGCACACGGCAAATGATGCTACTGCTCCTGTTAGTGCTACTTTAATCATTTTTTTACTTGCAAAGTAAAAAGCGCTGCCAATGACGATAGGTAGTCCGCATACAAGATAACCTCCGTATAAATTCGGATTTAAAGGCTTTAATGTGCCGTATACTCTTGAAAGTACATCTTCCGGATTAAGATTTGAAGTATCTTGCCATGTGGAAATTTGTTCAAGATGCAGTGTGCTTTGAAAAATACCTATTAAAGCTTCAAAAGTTATGCAGCACGCAATTGTTCCGAGTATTATCGGAATATGTTTTTGGTTGTCCTTCAAATGTTGACTAACTGAAAAATAAAATCCGAGATAAACAAATGTTTTAAAGAAACCTTTTAGACTCAGAGCAAATAATGTTGAACCAAAAAGACTTACGATAACAACTAAAAAATATAGCAATAAAAATATTTCAAATGTCTTGAAATCAATTTTTTTATTCGGACATATCAGTATTTTTATAAAAGTGAAAAATATAACCGTTAAGCCGATAAACCCGATAAAATCGGAGCTTGAGAACATTGAAGAAATAAATGTAAATAAAATCAACGGCAAAATAAATTTGTCGATATTCTGTAAAAATAAACTGTTTTTGTGTAAAAAACTCAATTTTTCTTGAGAATATTCTAAAATATTATTGAACATCATCGGTTGTATTCATATCTCTGTTTACTTTTTCATCATCAACGGCATCTATAATTTTCAAATCCGATACCGAGCCGCTGAATTTGTAATCTGCCCCTTCCAATGTAATAGGCAATCCCATTTTAATTTTATTCCCGCCGACAACTGCACCGTCTTTGGTAATTTTTGCGGTATCAGTCAGTGTTACAACAACATCATACAAATCAGGTTGTGCATCATCTGTTACAGTAACAACCTTACTTCCTGTTAATGTGGGAATAACGATTTTTCTTCTGTCAGCATTTACATCAATTACATCCAAGTCAGAGTATGGGACATTTCTAATGCTTATAAAAGTCTTATCTCCTTTTTTAATCGGAACTTCTTCGCCTGAAAATGTCACTCCTCGCATAAATACCTTAAATACAATTTTAGACGTAGCTTCTATTTGCTTTTCTGCTGTTTGCCGGAACCCTTTATACGTATAAAATCCGACACATAAGGCTATTATACAAAATGTGATAATGATATAATCAACAGGTTTGATTTTTTTTAAAATTTCTATAAATTTGTTCATATTATTCTCCTTATAAACAATTATAATTTTTCTACCGCAGCCAGCAATTCATCAGCGGTAGTTGTTGCGCATCCAAACTGCCTTACAACAATACTTGCCGCAACATTGCCGATAATCGCGGAATAAACAGGATTAATTCCTGATGCCAGAGCAAGAGAATAAACGGCAGTAACTGTATCCCCTGCACCTGTGACATCAAACACTTCCGATTTATTAAATACAGGTATTTTTTGATATTTCCCGTTTGGTTCTGTTACAAACATTCCTTCTGCCCCGCAGGTTATTAAAACTGATTTTGCGTTGGTTTCGGATAATAATTTATCCCCCGCTTTTTTTAAGTCTTCTTCATTATGAATTTCAAAACCTACGGATTTTTCCGTATCCGGAAGATTTGGAGTCATTGATGTAACGTTTTTGTAATCGCTCAAATCCCTTTGCGCATCAACAACGCAAACCTTACCGAGTTTATTTGCTAAATCAATTGTAAATTCAATAATTTTAGCTGTAAGAGTTCCTATATGATAATTTGACAGGATAACCGCATCATATTCAGGGAGTAACTGCTCTATTTTAGCAATAATTTTGTTTTCTGTTTCTTCAGAAATAAATCCTTTTGACTGGCGGTCAATTCTTACAATTTGCTGAGTGATTGATGTTGTAATTGAGCCTGAAATTCTGGTTTTTACGATAGTTTTTCTGTTTTTATCAATTACAATACCGTCACAATTTATGTTTGCTTCTTTAAATGTATCAAATAAAAAACTGCAATGATAGTCATCTCCGACAACACCTATTACCCCGACTTTACCGTTGTTTAATGTTGAAACGTTATGAGCGGCATTTGATGCTCCGCCTAAAATATGTTTTGTTTTTGTATGTTGTAATATTAATACAGGAGCTTCTCTTGAAATTCTTTCAGCATCCCCGTATATCATTTCATCTAAAGCCAAATCCCCTATAACAAGAACTTTTGCATTTGCTAATTTTTTAATTGAAGTAATCAATTTTTCTTTATCAAAAATCATAATTTCAACTCTCTTATTGTTATCTTGAAAAATTATAGCACAAACACAAATCAGTTTTGCGAATATTTTGCTTTATAATTTTCTCATGTAAGATATCACGTATGAAATATTATCTGCTAAAATTTGCTATTTTATTTGGGTTAATCCTAAAAAAATTCTCAGTAAAATTGCATCATGCATTCAGTAAAGATTTTATTTGTATTTATTAAAGTTTTTTACAATTTATGCCGATTTATAAAGCAGTGGTACAATGTAGAGTATATTTATGAGAATTTCGGCGATATCTCTTAATGGTGTAAACGGACATAATCAATCCTTAGCTTTAAAGAAAAAGAGCAAAGGAAATAATAACTTACGGTCTGATTTACCAAAACGAACAGATGATTTATACTTTATGCCGTCTTATCAAATAGCATTTACCTCAATCCAAAATTCTTCAAAGTTACGTACTTTATTTAAATATAATTTACCCTGCATTTACAGCGGTGTGCCTATGATAGATCCAAAGCAGGTTTCAAGGCTTATTAAAAGCGGAGTATTTGAAAAAGATGCAAAAGATGTTGCAGAAATTTTGTCACGCTATAAAGAGTCTTATTCAGGAATGGAAGAAAGGGTTGTCGGAATAATTTCAGCGCGTTCTAAAATCCATCCTAATAAAAACTTAAAACAGCTTTTAGGTGAAATCGAACCGATTTATCGTCGTGATTTACGTAAAAAACAAAGCGGGGTCTTTCGTAATATTCAAGAATTTTTCAATCAACTTCCAAAAGAATATCAGGATAAATTTTCTTTGCTTATGGCAGAAACCGACAAAAGACTGAATGAACGTCCTGTGTTAATTCCGTTTTCATCTTACGAATTTAAGTATAAACTTGCTAAGATAAAAGATAATATTACCGGAGATAACGATATAAAGTCTAAAAAAGTCATGAATAAACTCATGAAGGAATCAAAGCGCCTCTCAAATGTTACGAATATCACCACTCAAAATAATCAAATCAAAGTTATTGGGATGCTTGATTGGATATTACGCAAGTCCGTATTAAAAAACAATTCTGAACTCAATGAATTAATCGGTATATCTAAAGCACGACTGACCAATAAAGAAATTATTGCTCCGTTTTCAAGAAAGTCATATATATATGATTTAGGCAGAATAATTGATGATATCCCAGATAAGCAGATGCATGATAAAATTATGAATGAGGCGTTTAAACTCCCGACATCTAATGAAGATTTTTCTGCATATATGGTAAAAATTTCAGGTGAAAGTTCAGAAAAGATTGCATCAAGAATATTATGGCCTTATCTTGCATCAGTTGAACATATCTTCCCAAAATCTCAAGGCGGTGCTGATGTCATGGCAAATTTTGCGGGAGCAACTACAAGAGAAAATTCCATAAGAAAAAGTATAGAATTTACCGAGCAATTAAAGCTGCGCCCAAATACCCCATATTATTGCCAAAAATATGTTGATAAATTGATTGAACTCTATCACAATGGTGTTTTCGAAAAAAACAGAATAAATCCAAAATATATTGAAGAATTTAAAGAGACTATATATAAAGTTTCAAAAGGGCAGGTCGATTTAGATATATCAAAATTTTATGAATAAAATCAATTGAATTTAGTTGACAATAATGCCGTATATGGTACCGTTTTCATAATTTGTCAACTTTACATTTTGAAGTGAATTATATAATTCTTCATTATCCGATACAATTTGTACCGTTAAGTAATTCCGTGTTATTCCTTTTAAATTGCCGGAGTGTTTATCTCGGTGTTTTTCAATCAATACTTCGTGTATCCTGCCGATATTTTTTTGCACAAAGTTGCTGTATTTTTCTTTAGAAATGGCTTTTATGATGTTTGTTCTTTTTTCTTTAATCTCGTCACTAACTTTGCCTTCCATACTTTCACCTGTTGTCCCTTTACGGATTGAATACGGAAAAGTATGAATTTGAGTAAGTCCTGATGCTTCAAGATTTTTACGTGTTATTTCGAAATCTTCATCCGTTTCACCTGCAAATCCGGCTATAATGTCGCTGCCAATGAATGGTAAATCAAACATTTTATTTATTTGCTCAATTTGAGAGAGATAAAAATCCGTCTTGTAAAATCTGTTCATAGAACGCAATGTTTTATCATTTGCGCTTTGAAGCGACAAATGATAATGCGGACAAAATTTATCAGATTTTTGCAAAAATTCAAGCAATTCATCATTAATTTCAGTCGGGTTTAATGAGCCTAATCTGTATCTTGGGATATTTGTTTTTACTTCTATATCCTTTAATAAATCTATAAGGCTCAAGCCGAATTCTTTCCCCCATTGCCCTATGTGTATTCCTGTCAGTACTACTTCTTTGTAGCCGGCTTTTTCAAAATTGTTAATCTGATTAATTATGAATTCAGATGATGCGCTGCGACTTTTGCCTCTTGCTTTCCATATTATGCAATATGCGCATCTGTTATCGCATCCGTCCTGAATTTTTAAGCTTGCTCTTGTTTTGGTCGTATCGGATAACTCTACTTCATTAAATTTGTCCTTGAACATTACATCAGAAACGCAATATTTTTCATCAGAGTCAAGATACTTATATAAGTTTAACTTGTCGTCATTACCTATAACAAAGTCTATAAATTCATTTTTGAGAAGTTCCTCTTTTTCAATTTGGGCTATGCATCCTGTTAATACGGTTTTTATGTCTGAATTTTTATGTTTGGCACTACGTATATGATAAAATGCTTCATTGTCGCTTTTATGTGTAACGGAGCATGAATTCAGAATATAATAATCTGCATCTTTTATGTTCTTAACTTCTTCAAAATTATTTTTTATAAGATTTTCTTTAATGATGGCAGACTCAAATTGATTTGATTTGCAGCCCATTGTGTGTATAAAAAACTTTTTCATAGTCTGATGTTATGAAAAACAGACAGAATTGTAAATATTTATAAATAATTTTATGTAAAATAGCAAAAAAAATATTCACATGCTTTTTGAATTATAGTATAATTGTGTTGCGAAAGGTGTAGGTGAATATGCAGGTTAATTCTGTTTCATTAAGTGCAAATGCCGCTAATATGGCATTTAAGGCTAACCCTGAGGAGCAAGTTTTTGCGAATCTCAAAGATAGAGATATCAGAAAAATAGCATGGTCAAAAGCATCAAGCGACGTAAATGACAGAAAGCACCGAGCAATAGATAATATGTTATTTTATACTTTGCCTTTAGCAGGCGGTTTATCAGCTGCTGTAAGAGATTTTTCTCCCGAAACGGTTGCAAATCTTGGTAAACATAATATTCGTTCAATGCGTCTTGCACGTTTCGGTTTGGTAAGTGCAAGCTGGGCAGCAGGTTTGGCGGCTTTGGGTGTTTTGTGGAATACAAAAGATTATTTAGCTCAAAAAATTGATATCATAAAAAATAATCCCGTTATTTCTTCAATTGCTACTTTCGCAGCAGGTTTCGGTGTATTATCCGCGGTTGATAAATTAGGGTTTAAAGGTTTGATGAAGGTTATCAATTCAGTAGATGATAAAAAAGTCATGCCTTATATTAAAAAAGTACGTAATGCATTGAATGACAGTAAGGTTTTAAATAAGGCTTCAGAATATATTTCAAAATTTCCGTCTCCCATAAGAGATATCGGAAAAGGAGCAGCGGAACTCGCACCGTTATTAATCATCGGTACTCAGATTGCACATATGTTTGGACATCAAAGAGCAAAAGCCAATGTTGCATCAAAAAATTATGATGAATTAAGGCACGCGCAGCAAATGATTCGTGAAGATATTGCAGATGAAAAAATTGCAGCAAAGCATAAAACTATTGCTGATTTACATTCTCAGTACGAAAAAATGCTTGAAACAAAGCCCATAATTGATGCGCAAACAAATGAGCCTGTTACTTTTGAACAATTTGTAAAACTTGCAACAACTGTTGTGAAATAGTTAAATTAATATTTATTACAAGAAGTGAGTACTTTTTATTGTACTCACTTTTTGTATTATAATATCAATATGAGAGTGGTTGTTTTAGGGAAAGGCTTAATGCTTGCCAATATTATACTTGGCATAGTTGATGCAGGTCATGAAATAGTCGGAGTTTTTCGATACGATTATACTTCGAAATCTAAATTCCGAATTGCATTAGAAGATTTTTTTACTCCTGCGCCTGAGGTTACTCTTATAAATAAGCTCAAATTAAATAAGATAAGATTAAAATCAGCTAATTCAGATGCTTTTCGTCGGCTAATGGTTTCATTAAATGTTGATATAATAATTGTCGGAACTTGGAAGGAACGTTTAGAGTCTCAAACATATAATATTCCCAAAATTGCCACAGTAAATGTTCATCCATCTCTATTGCCAAAGTATAGAGGTCCTAATCCGTATATGCAAACGATACTCCACGGAGAAAAATTTTCAGGAGTGACAATACATCTTGTTAATGATGAATACGATGCAGGTTCTGTTTTAAAGCAGGATAGGGTGAGAATTTATGATACCGATACTTCAAATGAACTTAGAATGCGAACAGTTGTCAAGGCAAGAGAACTTGTGAGTGAATTTCTAAATGATTTAAATGAAAAAATATTAACTCCAGTTAAGCAAGATGATAAATATGCTACATATTTCCCTTCTATTACCGGTGAAGAAATGATGCTTGATTTTGAATTACAAAGTTCTGATGAAATTTCAAGAACAATAAGGGCGCTCCATCCGTTTTTACCGACATATATTACATATAAAAATGTTTATTTTATTGTTGACCCTTATAATTTCAAAATATCGGATAATGCAGTCAAATACTCTCCTAATTCAATAATAAGCAAAGATCCTCAGAAACTATCAATAACTGTTGTATGCAGCGATAATAAAGCAATTTGCTTTAGAAATCTTAAACTGTATAAGCATCGTAGGGTAAAACAGTATATAAATAAGTACGTAGAAATTACAAAATAATATTAGCTTTTAAAATAATCACAAATCAATTTTTCGCCTCTGCGAGGCATCAAATGTCTGATTCTGTTAGCTATAGTATTATTCTTTAAATCATCAAGCTGTTTTTTTAGTATGGCTTTTTCTATTAAAACCTTATTATATAAATCGGCGCAGATATCACTCTTATCAATATGTTGTTTTAACTTTGCCAGTTGTAATTCTTTTTCATTTATAGATGCAATAAGATGTTTCTTCACTTTTATATAGACCTTTCTGTTTACACATGAAGAATATACTCTTTGGACAAATTTAAAATCAACTTTTTAGGTGATTTTGAATTAAACTTTCAATAAATCATACTCATAACCGAGTTTTAAAGCTTCAATATTTTTGGGTATAAGATTTGCTCTGCGAGCCGGAATTACGTTGTGTAATGCCTTTTCCAAAGTTTCTAATGAAATCAATTTGCTCACTTTTGATAAAGCCCCGAGAGCTAAAATATTTGACATTTTAATATTGCCTAATTTATCCTGAGCAAGTTTTGTAATCGGAACGAAGATATAATTAATATCCTCTCTTGTTTTTTTGATTACCGCAAGTGAAGAATTAACAATGATAGAACCGCCTTTTTTAACCCAAGATACATATTTGTCAAATGATGCCTGATTTAGCACTATTATAAAATCTGCACTTGTTTTTTGTACTGCCCCAACTTCTTCTTCTGACATGACAACAGTACAATTGACTGTTCCGCCTCTCATCTCTGCACCGTAAGACGGATACCATGTAACGTTTTTATCGTCAATCATAAAACCGTTTGCCAAAACTTCTCCGGCAAGTAAAACCCCTTGTCCGCCAAATCCTGCAATTATAAAGTCTTTTTCCATAATATCTTTCCTATAACTTAAATTATTTTTCTGCTGTAATATCTTTGTAAATCCCCGGTTTAAATACCGGCATCATTTCATTTTTAACTCTTTCATGAGCTTTTTGCGGGGTCATTTTCCAGTTTGTCGGACAAGTTGAAAGAATTTCTACAAATCCAAATCCCAAACCTTTAATTTGAACTTCAAAAGCTTTTTTTATTGCTTCTTTAGCCTTGCGAATATTCGGTACCGTATCCAGTGATACTCTTGCGCTGAATGCAGTTCCGTCACATAATGCAATATGTTCCGCAATTTTAATAGGATACCCATAGTATTCAAGATTTCGTCCTGTCGGAGACGTTGTTGTAACCTGCCCTAAAATTGTCGTCGGTCCAAGCTGCCCGCCTGTCATTCCGTATGTGGTATTGTTTATACAAATAGCTGAAAGATTTTCCCCTCTTAATGCAGCGTGCATGCTTTCTGCCAAGCCTATTGATGCAAAATCCCCGTCGCCTTGGTAAGTAAATACAAATTTATCAGGGCATGCTCTCTTTATTCCTGTTGCCTCAGCCAATGCTCTGCCGTGAGGAGCTTCCAGCGAATCTACATTTAAAAAATCGTATATTGTAACAGAGCAGCCTATAGAGCAGGCAGCTATTGCCTTTTCTGTTAAGCCCAGTTCCTCAAGACATTCAGCCACAAGTCTTATAGCGACTCCGTGGTCACACCCCGGACAAAATGTGTACTTTGCATCTTTTCTAAATGATTCGGGAATTTTAAAAACTTGCGTTGCCATTATATCAACTCCTCTATCTGACTTACTATTTCCTCAGGGGACGGCGGAGCTCCTACAGGTTTTTTAATTAGTCTTACAGGAACTTTCCCGTTTACAGCCAATTTAACATCCTGTATCATTTGTCCCATATTAACTTCAACACTTATAATCATTTTAACCTTTGCCGACAACTCTTGTAAACGTTTTGTAGGGAACGGAAATAAGGTAATCGGTCTTAATATTCCTACTTTTAGTCCTCTTTGTCTGCATATTTTTGCGGCTGTTTTAGCGTTTCTTGCCGTTGAACCAAAACTTACCAATACTATATCAGCATCTTCTGTTCCGATTTCTTCCCATTCCGTTTCATTTTCTTCAATTTGTTTGTATTTTGCAAAGAGTTTTTCCAAATAAACACATTGATTATCAGCAAGCGGTGCATAAGAACGTATTATTCTGGCATCACGTCCTTTTGCCCCTGTTAGTTTCCAATCGGAATTATCAATTTCCGGATATGGATATTCCTTGAATTGTACCGGCTCCATCATTTGTCCTAACAATCCGTCAGCTAACAGTACGGTAGGGTTACGATACTTTTGAGCCAAATAAAATGCTTTGTATGTCAAATCGGCACATTCCTGAACAGTTGAAGGTGCCAAAACTATAAGTTTATAATCCCCGTTTCCGCCCCCTCTTGTAGCTTGAAAGTAATCCCCTTGTGAAGGATAAATGTTTCCTAATCCCGGACCGCCGCGCATTACGCTTATCAATACGACGGGCAATTGGTCTGATGCGGCATAAGATAGCCCTTCCTGCATAAGTGCCACCGCGCATGATGAAGATGAGGTCATTGCTTTTACCCCCGTAGAGCATGCCCCGATTGTCATATTTATCGCTGCAAGTTCACTTTCCGCTGATACATAAGCTCTGCCAAGCTCTTGCATTTTCCCGCTCATAAATTCTCCAATTTCACTCTGCGGTGTTATCGGGTACCCAAAATAACATTGGCACCCTGCAAGAACTGCTGCATTAGCTATTGCATAATTCCCTTTCATCAAAACTTTTTTATCAGTTATTGTTGCCGTCATTTGTTAATAACCTTTCAATTCGTAAGTAATTTTATCCTCGATAAACTTCAGTAATCGCCAAATCAGGACATCTTGTTGCACACATCGCGCATCCTAAACATTGATGTTGCGGATCTTGAAATTCTACCACTCTGTTACCCAAATTATTAGTATCGTCACTAACCTTTATAAGATTCTTAGGACATTCATCAATACATAAATAACAAGCTTTACACTTTGATTTATCAATTACAATGCTGCTCATGATATCCCTCTCAAAACTATATACATTATCAATATTAACACTAACTTTTTTTTTATACCTCTTTATTTTTTTTTATGCTTAACATTTGTAATAAATCTCCGTAAAATATTTTACTAATGCTTTTAAAACTGATAAAATTAGCATGTAGGGATAGTATTTATTATGTTAAGGGATAAAAAATGGCTCAGGATATAGACAAAGTAATAGATTTACTCAATGACATTAAAAAAACTAACAATTCAAATGCCGACAGCTTTGACAGGTTGCTTTCGGCTATAAATTCAAAACTTGATATGTCTGCTCAGGGCAGTGTTATTGAACTTTTGAAGGCTTGTACGAGTGAACTTTCCAATTTATTTGATGATAAATACTCTAATACTTTAGTCAGAATTGAAGATATTGAAAAGGCGTTAAAAGCTATATATGATTCCCTTGAAATTGGTGTAAAAGGTGCTGACTTAAAAGAATTATTTGAAGTCCTGAGCAAAAATATAAATAATTTTTACTCTGAAGCCAGACAACAAAAGGCAATTATTGCCGGTATCGAAACAAAAATTTCGGATTTATCGAGCAACAAAACGGATAAAGATGATATCTTGCGTACAATTTCGCTTTTGAGAAATGATTTTGGAACAATTAATTCATCTTATAAAACATCTTTTGATGATATAAATTCATCGTTAAAATCAATTATATCCACAATAAAAAGTATCGATCCTTTAAAAAACGGAGAAACTGTTATTGCTCAAATAGACATAATGTTTAAATCTATTCATGAGATAGCATCTTTGTTGCAGGATATCCGCACGAATGAGGAAAATTTGGAAAATCTGGTTGCTAAAGTTGTAACTAATGAAGATTTAAAAGTGACACACGGAGTAATTGAGTCTATAGTCGAAAAAACGAAAGACATTGAAGGTAAATTAGAATTAAATGCTCAAAGGCAAGATATAAGTGAGTTGCAAAAATCTATTGATTTTCTGTACAATAATTCATCTTCAAAAGATGATGCGAAAAATCTTTCGCTTCAGGCTGAAAATATTCTCTCTCAAGCTGAAGAAATAAAACAGTCACTGGGTGAGGTCGCGCAGCATATTGAAAATATTCCGGATGCGACAGATTTAAGTAACGGTTTAATGAAGTTGTATGACCAAATTGACAGATTAAATGAAAGTATTACCGGCGAGAATACTAATGAAGATATTTCTGCTGAAATAAAAAATCTTAATGATGAAATTGATACGATAAAAAACATTATTGCTGATTTAAGTGAAGTTCTTTCTGCAAAAATTTCAAAAACTCTCGATAATTCTTCATTTACGGATGATTTTATTGCCGGAGTTAAAAATCTTATAAATGACTTGCCTTGTAAGGATGATATTGAAAAAATTATTGAAAACAGCAAGATTTTGAATGAGATTAATAAAAATACAACGAGTATTTCCGAGCAATTAAACATATTGCCGGTCATAAAAGAAAATGTCGAGGACATAATAAATAAATTGCCCAATATTGATATAAAAGATGAACTTTCAACAATTTATAATAAGACAAATTCAATTGAGAATTGGCTTATTGAGTCTCATTCAAAAGAGAATTCGGATACAGGTTCTACTGACACTGTTTCAGGAGCTGCATTTGACAGATTGCATAAAAAACTGGACACTCTGCGTGATGATGTTGATGAATTAAAAGATAATGATGAAAAAGTGTTGCGCAACAATAGCGACATTGAAAATAATATTGCTTTAATTTCCGATTTTGTAAAAAATAATTCTACTCTTGATGAAGAATACATCAAATCTGAATTTAGTACTATTAAATCTATGATAGAAAGCTGTGCTCAGGATTTTGATAATTTTGATTCCGAAAATAAGGATTTAGTATCAATAAAAGAGTATTTAGCTCAAATTAAAGAGCTTATTAATCTTAATGTAAACGAAAAACTATACGGCAAACTTCTAAACATCGAAGATACAATAGTGAATAATCATACATTTAATGAATCTGCGTTTTCTCAGGTAATAGAAAAAATTAACAATTTAAAATCTGATAGAAATCAGGAGGCAGATGAACAAATTGCTCAAGCAATATCGGAATTATCAGCTTTGCAAGGACAAATTCAAGGTTTGCAGGAAAGTTTTTCCTCAAAAAATTCGGAAATATCCGAAAATCCTGTTGAAAAGTATTGTGCCGTTGTTGAAGAATTTTTATCTGATAAATTGTCGGATATCAATAATAACATAACAAATATTACAAATTGTACCGGCAGCAAATTGGATAACGGTTTTGCTTATCAATCCGATTTATTGGAGCAAAAAACAGCAAAATTACAAGAATTAATTGAGCAGCTTATTGCCGATAAAAATCCTGCAGCTTCGGACGTAAATGAAAAATTATTAAATGCAAACGATGTCTTAGACGATTTTCGCAGAGAATTGCAATTTGTATCTACGGATATCAATGAAGGTATCAATAAGTGCAATACCCAAATCCTGGACGAAATAACTCCAATTAAAGATATTCTGAGTCAAATTAGTGAAAGCATAAGTTCAAATTCTTTAAAAAATGATGTTGAAAATTTAAACGAAAGTCTTGTTAATGCACCTGAATTGTCCGAAATTCGAAATGATATTGAGGATTTATACGGAAGATTAACAGAAAAGTTTATTGAAAATGAAAACAATTTGAAAGACTTTGTACTTACTGATACAGATTCAATAATTATAAAACTGGATAATTTAAAAGATTATGTTGAAGAATCATTAAATTCGTTTATTCCGCCCGATGTCGGTAATATGAAAGAACTAAATGATTTTGTTAATAATATAAATGATTTCAAAGACTCTCTTGCTCAGTTGCTAACTTTGACTGCGGATGAAATAAAACGCGAAATAGCTGAACAAAGCAAAGAAATAAAGTCCATGATTGCTGTTGCAAATAATCATGATGATATTATTTCTGCAATTGACGAATTGAAAAAATGTTTTAAAAACAAAAAGCAAAAAGATGTCGGTGATGGTGAGGCAATTCAACAGATTTACAATGTTGATGATGATTCGATTTTACAATTAAAGGATGAATTTGATAAATATTCTCAACAAATTGAAAAATTATCAAATGATAATTCTCAAATTTGTTCTGTGTTAGATTCAATAAAACAAAAATTAGAGGTGCTTTCTTTGCCAAATCAGTCAAAGGATGTTCTATCTGCCGGCAGTGAAATTACCGATGATTTTGAAATCACTGATGAAGATATATTTGGTCAGGACAAATTTGATTTTGTTCAGGCATTTGATTTATTGCAGCATGATATCAGTGCATTAAGAAATTCTATAGATGAGGTTAAAAATAAAGATAATGCATCATCAAAAATTCCTTCCGTTAATAACAGCGGGATGCTAATTAATGTTAATTCCAAATTGGATGAATTATTGAAATCGGTTAGTGGTGATTGGCTGAGTGATGTCCAAAAATATATAGAAAATTCAAACCTGTCTATGAAAAATAAGCTTGATTCTATTGAATCAAAGCTGGATGTGTTTGTATCTGATACAACTAACAGTGATTTATTAAATGAGGTATCAGATACCTTAAATGATGTTACAGATACATTGAATGGTGTTTCGGATTCAATAAACGGTGTATCTGATTCTATTGCAGAAATTGCACCTCATATTGATGAAATTTTAACAGAATCGGATAAGAAATTATCTTCAATGTTGGAAGAATTGAATCAAAAGATAGGCTTAATCAAGGCTGACAGCAATAGTTCAGACGAATTAGAAGATATAAAATCTCTTATTGGAGAACAAAAAACTTATATTGAAAACCTTGAACCCAGTGAAAAACTTGATGCTTTCAAAAAATGTCTTGATGAAATTTCTTTTGAAGTGAACGCTTTGGCAACTGATTCTAATGCTGATAATGAAAAATTGGATAAAACCATAAAAGAGATGAAAGAATCTCTGATGAGTGCGGTTGTTACTATTTTTGATCAGGTTTCTTTTGTTGAAGAAAGCGAAGATATTAAAGATTTTGTCGAAGAAAGAACTGATGAAATTAATCAAAATATCGCCTTAATTACTCAGCAACTAAAGCAAATAACATCATCAGATGATTCGCAAAATTATACATATTCAATGCAGGACATAGAATCAGATTTGGCTAATTTAAGACTTGCGCTTAAAGAGCTGCATGATAGTAAAGAACCTGAAAAAAGTATGCAAATTGACTTTTCGGAAATAACCGATAAATTACATTCAATAAATTCTTCTGTTGATTTGTTGACTCAAGATGAAATTAAAGATTTAAAATCCGAAATATCTGCATTAAAAGAGCAAACCCAATTTCTGATTGCGTCATCTGATAAATCTTATGACGCAATAAATACCGGCATTGAAGGTTTTGGTGAAAAATTTAATGAAAATCTGACAGTCAAGGTTGACAAATTATCAAAGATGCTTGAAAATTCAGCAGAATCCGACAGAGTAATTAAGCAAGCCCTTATATATATGGGAGAATGGATTGATTCTGCAAGTAAAAGTATAAATAAAATTTCTTCCAATTCAGAAGAAATCAGCAGTATTAATAATGTTTTAAGCGGAATTCAAGACTTAAAAAAATCTATAAGTGCAAATTCCAATGATGAAATAGAACAAAAGCTTGAAGATTACAATAAGAGTATAGAAGCATTGGAAACTAAAATATCAAAATTTGAAAATTTAGAAGCGCAGATTGCTTCTCAACAGGAACGTATTGACCGTTTAGAAAAAAACATTGATAAAATATTAACTATAGTAGAAAATATTGAAGACCCATCCGTATCACGAAAAATTGACAAGATGGAAAAACATTTGTCAAAATTGGGTACTCATATAGAAAAATTGGCATCTTATGTTGACTAAATTAAAAAGTGAATTAAATAAAAAATTACCCCGTGGCAGCGTTCTTGACGATATTGCCGAAAGATATGCTTATTCATTTGATGCGTCTGAAATTCAGGCTAAATGTTCAAATATAGCAGATGTTGTTGTCTTTGTTCAAACGATTGATGATGTTTTAGAAGTTGTCAAAATCGCAAATAAGTATAAAACACCTATTATTTGCAGAGGAGCAGGAACAAATACCGTAGGCAGTTGTATCCCTGTAAATGGCGGAATTATATTGAATTTTTCAAAAATGAATAAAATTCTTGAACTGAATACTCAAAATATGACAATAAAAGTCCAGCCAGGGGTTACGGTGGGTGAAATACAAAAGATTGCAGAGCAAAATAATTTATTTTATCCTCCTGACCCTTCAAATCTTAAAGTTTCTACAATAGGGGGAAGTATTGCGCAAAATTCTGCGGGAGCCAGATGCTTTAAGTACGGTTCAACTAAAAACTATATTATTGATATGTTGGTTGTGACAGCGTCAGGTGAAATTATAAGGACAGGCTCAAATACCGTAAAAAATGCCGTAGGTTATGATTTAAATTCGTTATTTGTCGGATCTGAAGGTACCTTGGGTATTGTTGTTGAAGCAACATTGAAGCTTATCCCAAAACCACAGGAAACCCAAGTTTTAATGGCATATTTCAACGATATTAACGACACAATTGAGAGTGTGAATCAAATAATCGGTCAAAAAATATTCCCGTCAACTATTGATTTTATGGACAGAAATGCACTATCAACAGTTGAACAATTTTATCATACGGGTTTGATGACTGATAAAGACTCTGCACTGCTTATTGAGATTGATGGGGATTATGAAAGTGTATTAAAATCAAAATATAATATTTGCCAAATACTAAATTTGAATAATGCCGTAAATATACAATACTCAAAAAACGAACAAGAAGCTGATGAAATTTGGAAGGCAAGACGATCTTCAATGGCAGCGTGTGCGAAATTAAAACCAAACGTTACAACAGATGACATCATTGTACCCCGTGAAAATCTTGCAAAATTAATTAAAGGGGTACAGAAAATTTGTGAAGAATATAATCTGACATCTTGTCTTGTCGGACATGTCGGTGATGGAAGTATTCATCCGCAAATTCCTGTTGATTTTTCAAATAAAAATGAGTATGAAGCATATAAAGTTGCAAAAGTTAAAATGTATGAACTTGCAATTTCTTTGGGAGGAACAATATCAGGAGAGCACGGTGTCGGCTTGGAAAAGAAACCTTATATTTCAAAAGTTGTAGAAAGCGGGGCTCTTAATTATATGCGCCAAATAAAGAAAGTTTTTGACCCCAATAATATATTGAACCCTTATAAAATATTTTAAAATTTCTTTAATTTAGCATAAGATGCATCCATTGCTTTTTTGCCGGATTTTCCGAAATCAACGGTGTACATAACACTTTCTCCAAGATTCATCACATTTGTAATATGACCGATTCCCATTTGTTCGTGAAATACCCGCTGACCGATATCAAAAACTTCCGTTATAGTTTGGGCATTTATACGGTCTTGTTCTCTTTTCTTTGCATCTTCTGCTTCTTGTGCTAATCTTGCTCTGCGCTCATCTGCCATTCGCTTTATTTTATTATCCGCAAAAAATGCTTTTAATTTTTCTTCTTCTCGCTGTTTATTGATAGCGGACTTAATGATAATGGATTTTTGAGGGGTGCGGTTTGATTGTGATTTGTGACTTGCCAATCCTCGTTTTTGTGGTGCTACAAAGTTTGCTCCGAACCCCGTAGTCGGTCTTACATAGCCGTCAGGATTTGTAGAAATCGAAGAAGTTGAATATGAAGATTTTGCTCTTGAAACGGCGTTTCTAAATGTCGAAGAACTTTCATAACTTGAATCAGATTCAAATGATTCAATAAGGTTTTTGGGTATTTCTTCAATAAATCTTGAAGGATTATAATATCGGTACTCTCCCCAAGTTTGTCTGCGTTTTGAAGATACAAGATACAATTTTTCTTTAGCTCTTGTAATGCCGACATACATTAACCTGCGTTCTTCTTCAATTTCGGATGGAGTTTGTAATGTTCTTTGTGATGGGAATATTCCCTCGTCCATTCCTGCGATAAAAACTGTGGGGAATTCAAGTCCTTTAGCGGAATGTAAAGTCATTAACGTTACATAATTTGCTTCTTCATCCATTGAATCAAGGTCTGAAACCAGTGCAACCTGTTGCAAAAATTCTGATAATTTATCTGTTTCATCTTCCGGTTGAAATTCTTCCGCTACATTCACAAGTTCCTGTAAGTTGCCTTTGTGGTCATTATATTCATCCGAATCTTTGTAAGACTCCTGCAAATACGACAAATAATCTGTTTTTTCTATAAGTAAAGACATAAATTCTTTAAGTGAGTATGAATTTATTGCCTGTGAGAATCTATATATAAGAGTTGCAAAATCTTTTAGTTTTGCACAGGTCTTTGCGTTTAATTTTTCACACTCATCGCTGATTTTTATTGCTTCATAAAGACTGATGTCACGTTCGTTTGCAAAATCGGATAAATATTTCATTGTAGTTTCGCCGATACCTCGTTTCGGAACATTAATTATTCTGCGCAGACATTGTGAGTCTTCCGTGTTATTAATAAGCTTGAGATATGCAAGAATGTCTTTTACTTCCGCGCGGTCGTAAAATTTTATTCCGCCATATATTTTATATGGAATTCCTGCCCCCATACAGGCTTCTTCGAGTGCTCTTGACTGATTATTTGTACGATATAGAATAGCAAATTGGTTGTAATTCCCGTAAGCATTTTTCTTTATGTTTCTTGCTATATAATTTGCCTCATCATTTTCATCTGCAGCAATATAGTAGCTTAATTTTTCTCCTTCTCCAAGGTTGGAGTATAATACTTTGTCGACTCTTTGCTCATTGTTTTCAATAACAGCATTTGCTGCATTTAAAATATTTGCTGTTGAACGGTAATTTTGTTCCAACTTTATTACTTTTACATTTTTGTAATCATTTTGGAAATTCATTATAATCTTGAAATCAGCACCCCGCCAAGAGTAAATTGACTGGTCAACATCCCCTACTACACACAGAGAGCGCTCCGGCGGGACTTCAGACTGCATATTTGTGTAGAGCATATTAACTAATTTATACTGCGCAAGGTTTGTATCCTGATACTCATCAACAAGAATATGGCGGAATTTTTCATAATATTTTTCGCGAACTTCTTCATTTTGCTCTAACAATCGAACCGTAAGCATTAGCATATCATCAAAATCTATTGCATTATTTGCTGTCAGAGTTTTATCATATTCTTCATAAATTGCGGCTATTTTTTGCCCCTTATAATCTCTTGCGCTGCGATAAAGTATATCTGCGTCCTGCATCTTGTTTTTTGCATTGGAAATAATAGATTTTACAAGCTTAGTAGCATATATTTTTTCATCCAAATTCAGCTTTTTTATTATCCTTGTGATAATTTGATTTGTGTCGGAATCATCATATATAGTGAAATTTTTATCAAGCTTTTTGCCTGTTGATGTATTGTATTTGTCAATATTTTCTCTTAATATACGCCCGCAAATTCCGTGAAAAGTACCAACCCACATAGATTTAACTTTGTCTTCTCCTATAATATTGCCGATACGCTCTTTCATTTCTTTTGCCGCTTTATTTGTAAATGTTACGGCAAGAATATTCCACGGTTTTATTCCGTTTTCTATCATATATGCTATGCGTGTTGTTAAAACCTTTGTTTTGCCTGAGCCTGCTCCCGCCAAAATAAGCATTGCACCTTGCGTGGTTTGTACGGCTTGAGCTTGCGCTATATTCAAATTTCCAAGTAGATTTCCCATGACCTCTTCCCAAATCAAAAAAAATATGCTATACTTATAGCATATTTTAAAAATGATTATTAATCAATGTAAAGGTGATGTAAAAAATGACAGAAAGTGAGATGGAAATTTTAATGAGTTCCGATGAGAAAAAAGAAAATCAGGAAAGTTCTATTGTTGTACCGATTGATGATGAAATGGATACAGTGAAGGCAGATTCCCCAAATACGGTTGATGAATTGGCTATGGAACTTGCAACTATAAAGCAATCAGCAAAAAAAATCGCAATCATCGGGAGTCGTAATCTCCCTATTACTCACCAACAAATGATAGAAACACTTGCGACTGCTCTTGTTATGCAAGGTAATACTATTATTACTTCAGGCGGGTCTTCCGGTACTAATGCCGCTGCTATCAGAGGCGCAATGAAGGCTAATCCCGATAAATTGAGTGTAATTTTGCCGCAAACTATCGGTCAGCAACCAAGCGATGTACAGGATCAGCTTATTGGTGTTCCTAATATTATTGAACACGCTGACAGAGCTATGATGACACTTGCAGATGCTTCAAGAGTTTGTAACAGAGAAATTATTGATGAATGTAATCAATTAATATGTTTCTTGTCGCACACAAGTAAGACTTTATATAATGCCGTAAAATATGCTGAAGAAGGTCATAAAGTTATTACGGTATTTTATTTAGATTAATTTTTTAGTAAGTTACAGGTTTTTATGTCAGATAAATTGAAACAATTAACGGGTAAAAATCCAAAAGATTTTGAGCCCGTTGCTTATAGTCTTATAAATACACCTGATGTCGACTTGTTCAAAGGACTTGTTGAACGTGATGATTATTTGTTTGATTTTGTCAAAAATAATGTAGCAAATCGACTCAAAAAAAATTGTAATAAGGATAATTATTTAAATTTGTTGCAATTGCTAAAGTTTTATTCACCGTCATATGAAGATTTTATTGTTTCTACGTTAGTAAAGTTTGCAAACGAAGATTTGACAGACACTATGCTTGAAATCTTTAACTCAGGTTCTGATGATGAAAAAACTTATTGTGCAAAGTATTTCGAATACATAAATGACCCGTTGGCACTTGATTTGGTAAAAAGATATGCAATAAGTGAAAATCAGGTCTTAAGCACAAATTGTATATATGCTCTGCGAGCATTTGGTGATAAAGAATTATTTAATCAGGCATTAGAAAAATTAAAATCCAATGATGAATATGAACAGTTATCCGGTGCAAAGTTTCTTGTGTCTTATGGTGATAAATCGTGTACTCAGGAAATAGTAAATGCCGTAAAGTGTTCACCACTTGCTGAGAATATAGCATCCGAGCTGCCCTATTTATTACCGCTTCATGAATTAAATCATATTGATAAACTGTTTATATTAAACAATATAATTAATGGATTGGGAGAAGTCAGTTCATTATCGCAGGTTTTTGATTTTGAGCTTTATAATGTATTTGACGAAATTATAAATGCAAATTTAACTCCGCAGACGGCAGTTGTTTTACTTAATGCGATAGATAAATTCGATACTCTTACAGAAAATGATGAATATTTGTTTGATGAATCAAAAGAAACAAAACAGGAAATCTTTGATATTAAAGTACTGTTATCTTCTTTAAATCTCTCTGAATTGAAAGCTATGGCATCCGAAGAATTGCGTCAAGACAGTCCTTTTGTTTTTACGGCTCTTGAGCATGCCTCTAACATTAAAAAAGTTCGCAATCTTTTGGCTTGTGACAATCAAACACTGATTTTAAAAACTGTTGAAGTCTTGAAAAAATTGGGAGCATTAACTTCACAGGACAAAAACTTGGCGCTTGAAAATATTACAGATGAAAATATTACTAATATAATCTTAGCTATTTAGAAATTTTTCCCCTATTTTTTTATTTTCTTTTTCTATTTGTTTGTTGTGTTTTTCAAGATTTTTGTGCTCTTGTGCTTCTGCAAGGTATTTTTCGACATTTGTTCTTGCGGTTTGTTCTTCCCCTACTTCTTTGGCAAATTTATCAATCTTTTTTGCCCAATTCCTCATTTTCAATTTACCTATAAAGCTTGTTGTTTCTGAGGCGGATCTCATTAAAGCGAAATTTGCACGAACGACAAATGCTTTATCTATATCTTTCGGGTTAATTTCTTGTAAAAATTTGCTAATTTTATCGAGTGCCTTTAAATTGTGAAAATCTGCAAGGCAGATTGACGGAAGACTATATTTGAACGGAATACCTATAAAAGTGAACTCTGTTGCAATTATAGGTTTATTAGTAGTTTCACAAGGAATTATATTTATTTCTGTATATTTAGATATCGGATTTTTTAATTTAAGTTTATTATGACCAATTTCCAGTGAAGTATCTTTATGAAGTTTACTTAAATAGTTTTTAAAATTTGAAATTACATTTTTACCCAAAGATGATATTTCCTCAAGTTCTTTAATATCAACTTCCTTATGCTTATTTGAGGCTATTTCAACTTCAGATGAAATTTGTTTTTTTACAATTGTATTAATATATTTTGCCACTCTTTTATTCATATACCCGTTGAATGACGGCTGATTAGCCGAGATTGATTTTACTTCCATTATGTACTCCTTATTTTAACTGAGTATATTACGAGGATATACAAAATGCAAGTAATAACGGGAACCCCTTTAATCAAATTTAGAATGACATATTTTCTTATTTTTAAATTAAAGGGGTTCAAACTTGGGGTAAATTTTATAAAACTTATTTGTCTTTTTCTTCAAAATCAGTTCCGCCAACAACTCTTAATCTCAGATGTCGATTTTCGCCTTCTCCTACAGAAGTTGAATCAAGATTGTGCTGCTCGGCAAGTTCATGTTGAAGTTTTCTTATTTGTTGATTTTGCGGTTTTAATTCAATATCTTTCACCACTCCCGTAAGAATTTTTTCAATTGCAGCTTTTGCCTCATCAAGCGCGCTTTCTGTTACATCATAGAAAGATTGTTTTTCATTCATTTCTGCAATATCAAGTGCTTGCTTTATTATTTTTTGAATTTGTGCCATTGAGTTTGTCTTAACATAAAATATTTGCAATCTGTCTTTTTCTGCGGTTGAAAGAACTTTTGCGCCTCCTTTGACAAAGTTTTTATGTGCAATTACAATATCAGCATCGTCTATATTTCTTGTAATTTCAGCGTTCAAATCCAATCGTTCAATGACTTTTTCAGCTATGCTTCTTGATACGGCATAAAGATATATTTTTTTGTAGTTTTTAACTTCTTCAACGTACTTTTGTCTTGAGAATGAAAATTTCAAACTTTCAGGATGCTCAATTGTTTTATCAAGAATGTTAATTTTATCTAATACATTTGGAGTTTTTGATAACGATATCGGGGCAGGAGCGGTAAATTCATAAGTTTTATCGACTTTTCTAATCTCCGGCTTAATCGGCCATCCTCTTAAAATATAATCTACCGCTTCTGCTGTATCTTTATATACGGCTAATGTGTTTCTGTCTAAAATTTCTATCACGATATCAAATGTCGGCTGTTTTTCACGTTCAAGAACAGTTTTTTGAGAAGAACGCCGCTTAGCTTCATCATCTCCCAATGTAACTGACTGAATGCCCCCAACCAAATCAGATAGCGTTGGGTTTTTGATAAGATTTTCCAATGTGTTACCATGAGCAGTTGCAATAAGCATTACTCCTCGTTCTGCAATTGTTCGGGCTGCTTGTGCTTCTTCTTCAGTTCCGATTTCATCAACTATAATAACTTCAGGGGTGTGATTTTCTACCGCTTCAATCATTATGTCTTTTTGAAATTCAGGCTGCCGTACCTGCATTCTTCTCGCATGGCCTACAGCAGGATGCGGAACATCCCCATCACCTGCTATTTCATTTGAAGTATCAACTATGACAACTCGTTTTGCGAGTTCATCCGCAACAAGTCTCGAAATCTCGCGCAGCTTTGTGGTTTTGCCTACTCCCGGACGCCCCAAAAATAATATACTCTTATTTTGCAGGCATATATCTTTTATGCAGGAAATTGTGCCTGTGACGACTCGACCTATTCGGCAGGTCAGACCGACAACTTTACCTTGCCTGTTGCGTATGGCGCTTATTCTGTGCAATGTTCCCGCAATGCCTGAACGATTATCCGAGGTAAATTCTTGTACCCGTGATGTTATATATTTTATATCATCTTCATTTACAACATCAGTATCCAAATAAATTATTGTGCCGTCAGAATTTCTAACTTCGGGAACACGACCTAAATCTACTACGATTTCAATCGCATCATCCAACATTTGGGCAGAAACACACTTGTTAATTTTCTCCGGTAAAATCGCTAATAACTTCTCAATATCATTTTGTAATTGCAGGTTGCTCATATTTGCCACCTTTCTATAAAAGATTATACCAATTTTTTGAAAGGGGTATGTTTTTTTAATTTTATCGATATATCTTCCATATATATTATAACACATGTTACGACTTTTTTTTATAATTTCTTAAATTTTCAAATTTTATTTTTAACAAAACTTTACATTAGTAATTGGGTTGTAAACGTGTTATATCAACACTCTTCATTTTAAAAAATAAAAAAATTATATTTTATTGCTAATTATTATAAATAAATATATAGAGCTAGGTTTAAGATTAATAAATTGAAATATTTTTTGTAAGATATTAAGTTCTGTAAAGTTAGAGGGTTTTCATGTATTTAGTTTTTTATTATTATTCAAATTAGCATGAGAAATAATCTTTTTACAATATTACTTTTAGTTTTACTATTAGCCGCATTTATTCTGTGTATATCAGGGTATAAAAATAAATTTGAAGTTTTAGATGTCCTGTCATCAGATATTATTTTGGTTGATTTAAACCATAACGGTGTCGCAGATAACGACGAAACAATATGTGTAAGCGGGGTTGAAGGTTTTGAATTTGAACCTGATATGAGTATTTTGTCGAAATATCAAAAATTGTTTAAATTAAATAAAAATGATGCTGTCGGATTGTGGTATCTCGGGCGAGAATTTGGCAGAAAAAATCTCCTTAATAAAAAGATTTCACTTAAACAGGTAAAAATCAAAAATCATAAGTGTAAAGAAGCTAAGATTTTAATTGATGGTGCTGATTACGGAGATTTGTTATTTAATTCGGGATTTGGTTTGCGCAATTTCATAGCCGAAAATAGTGGAAAATTCGGACAAAATCTTGATAATGCGAGAAAATTAAATCTTGTAGTCTTAAATCATCATTCAAATAAGTACCATACGTTGGATTGCGAATACGGTAATATGGCACACGACAAGATTATTATCCCGTTTAAACAGCTTCCAAAAGGTATGAGCCCATGCCATTTTTGTCATAGTATAAAGGATAAAAAACATAAATCAAATGCTAATCTGATTTCAAATGTTACAGCTGTGTCGCCGGCGTTAAAGGTACATTCCGGGAATATTGCCATATACAGATTTGATTATACTAAGCATTTAAAGCCCAATTCTGATTGTAATACAGATGTTTGTCGCCTTGTTGTCGATAATATTAACAGGGCAAATGATTCAGTTGATATTGCAATATACGGTTATGATGATATCCCCGCAATCTCTACCGCATTAAAAAACGCAAAGCAGCGTGGTGTTCGTATCAGATACGTTTATGACGAATCTTCTGATAATAAAACTTTTTATAAAAATAACGATATAATAAAAAATCTTTCTGACGTATTTATGGGTGATAAACATTCAAAAGAAGCCAATAAAATTATGCATAATAAGTTTATTATTTTCGATGATAAGTCCGTAATAACAGGATCTATGAATTTTTCTCCGAGTGGTTTGAGCGGATATGATATTAATGACGTTGTTGTTTTAAATTCTGAGCCAATTGCACAATTATACAAAGAAGAATTTGAACAAATGCTTAGCGGTAAATTCCATAATGCAAAATTTAAACACAATATTCATAATAAATTCATTATGGGTAATTCCGAGATTGAGGTTTATTTTTCTCCGCAGGATAAGGCTGCAAACAGAATAATTGAGCTAATTCACAATTCAAGGCACTATATTTATGTTCCGACCTTTTTGATTACTCACAAAGGGGTAAGTGATGCGCTTATTCAAGCCCAAAAGCGTGGAATTGACGTAAAAATAATAATAGATGCAAATAGTGTAAATACAAGAAATACAAAACATAAAATTTTGCGTGATAGCGGAATTGCTCTAAAAGCAGAGAATTACGCAGGAAAACTTCATTCAAAATCAATGATTATTGACGATGAATATATTATTGTTGGTTCTATGAATTTTTCTAATAGCGGTGAAAATAAAAATGATGAAAATATGCTTGTCATAAAAAATAATTTATTTGCAAAGAATTATAAAGTGTTTTTCTTGTACTTGTGGCGAATAATTCCGGATAAATATCTGAAATCTGCTCCCAGAGCCGAAAGTTTTAATTCAATCGGCTCCTGTAGCGATGGTGTTGATAATAATTTTGACGGTAAGATTGATATTTCTGATGACGGTTGCAAAAAGAAATAAAACAGGCTCTTGTCTTTTGGAAATATCTGTTATATTATAAATTTATATCAAATAAAAAGTGAGGTTTACCAATGAATCAAATAATTAAAGTGGCTTGGGAATTGAATGAAAATTCCGATAACAGATATAAACTTGTATATGAGATTGCAGAGCTTGCAAAAAAATTGGTTGATGAAAGTCAGGCAAGAAAAGCAAGAGAAAGTTTTGGTTATGAAGATGCTCATGAAGGAGCATACACAAGAGAAAATCCTGTTGAACACGCATTGATGGTAAAAGCATCAGAAGCAGATGACAACAGATTAGTAGGTTAATAAAAAATACACGGGAATTGATAAAGCGCCCGTGTATTTTTATATAATTTTGGGGAGTTTTATATGAAATATACGCTTGATTATATCAAAACTTATACTGAAGATTTTGAGCCTGAAATAGGGATTGTGCTTGGCTCCGGATTGGGCGAGCTTGCTGATAAATATCAAGAATTTGCTATTCCTTATAAACAAATCCCACGATTTCCGCGTTTGCAGGGCGTTGAAGGTCATAAAGGTCAGCTTGTTTTTGCGAACATTGTAGGTCGCAAAGTCGTAATGATGCAGGGCAGAATGCATTATTATGAAGGATATTCAATGGAACAAGTTACTTATCCGATTAGAGTTATGAAAGAACTCGGCGTAAATACGCTGATTTTAACCAATGCTGCAGGAATTGTAAATAAAAGTTTTCGCCCCGGAGATTTGATGGTAATAACTGACCATATAAATTTTATGGGAAATAATCCGCTTATAGGTAAAAATAATGAGCGCTACGGGGCAAGATTTCCGGATATGTCAGAGGTTTATGACAAAGGTCTGGTAAAAATAGCTGATGCTGCAGGCAGATTGTTAAATATGAATTTAAGACATGGAGTTTATATGGCAACAACCGGTCCGAGCTATGAGACTCCTGCGGAAGTAATCATGGCGCGCTCAATCGGGGCTGATGCTGTCGGAATGTCAACTGTACCTGAAGCCATAATTGCCAATCATTGCGGAATGAAAATAATAGGACTCAGCTGTCTTACGAATTATGCAGCAGGGGTCTCAGAAAAAAAATTAAACCATGAAGAAGTTTTAAAAACCGCAAATGAAGTGAAAGATAAATTTATCGCGCTGATTATGATGATTTTGCAAAATGTAAAATAAATCAGTTCAACAAATCATATACTTTTCGGACTTCTTTTATATCCTGCCACATAAGCCACTTAGGAGAACCCTTTTCTCTGCTGTCATTTCTTAAAAGATAAGATGGGTGAAAAATAGGCATCATTTTAGAAAAATTCGGACCTTCAAACCATTTGCCCCGAAGTTTTGTAATCCCAAGTTTTGTATCTATAAACGAATAAGCCGCAACTTTACCGCATAACAAAATTATGCGCGGCTTTAAAATATCAATTTGTGCATTCAAATATTCCCTGCAAGCCTCTTTTTCTTCCGGCAGAGGATCTCTGTTATCAGGCGGACGACATTTTATGGTATTACAAATGTAAATATTTTCATTTCTTGAAAAACCTACGCAACCCAAAATTTTATCAAGCAATTGACCGGCTTTACCGACAAAAGGTTCTCCCTGCATATCTTCATAATACCCAGGAGCTTCACCAATCAACATTATTTTAGAATTTGGTACTCCTGCACTAAAAACAGTGTTTGTCTTTGTTTTGCATAAAGAACATTTATCGCAATTTTCGCATTTCGTCTTTATTACTTGCAGAGAGTCTTCAAAATCCATTTGTATTTAGCCCTCCGGCATTAATACAGAAATTACCGCATTATCTATCGAAAGATATTTTTTTATAGTATTTTCTAAATCGGAAATTGTAATGTCTTCAAGGTCATTCAAATATTCCTCAATCAGTTTTAAGCTTCCGCATACAGTTTCATAATATCCTATATTTTCACCGATTTCGGATACTGTTTCAGCCTCATTAGCAAATCTTGATTTAATACGTTTTTTTGATTTCAGTAATTCTTCTTCGCTAATTTTATTATCAAGCAAAGCAAAAAGTTCGTTTTTTAAAAGTTCAAGAGCTCTTTCTTTTTCTTCAGGTTTAAAATTCGCTTGAATAAAGAAATTATTGCCATCTTTAAATTGATAATGTTCTGTTCCGACCATGTTGAAAATTTGTTCGGGCAATTTTTCAATCAGATTTTGCTGTAATCTTGAGCTTGCTCCATCTCCAAAAATTATACTTATCAAATCAAGGCAAATTGAGTCTTTTAATTCGCAAGCTTTAGGACCGAGCCAGCCAAACATTGTGTATCCTGTTTGGACATTTGATTTTGTTTCAATGTATTTAGTCTCCTGAACAGGCTTATCAGGTTCGCTTGATTTATATTCGATTTCTTTTCTGTTTGGGAATGTAAATTTAGATTTTATTTTTTCAAGAACTTCTTCGTGATTGAAATCTCCGACCACAATGGTTGTGACATTTTGCGGGGTATAGAAAGAACGATAATAATTGTCTATATCTTCTCTTGTAACCTGAGAAATAATTTCAGGCGTACCAATGACATCTCTTTTATACGGATGATTTGTGTACATGTTTTTGTTGCATTGATTATAAACCTTTGTCCAAGGCTGATCTTTGCGCATTCTTATTTCTTCAATTACTACGTGACGTTCTCTTTTATCCGTTACCGTAGAATCATTTATGTCAAACGGTGCTCCCAGTTCCTCAGGCGGGAAAATAGGGTCCATCATCATATCAGCGTGCAAATCAAGTGCCATATCAAAATATTTATTATTCTCACCTTTTGGCAAAGTTACATAGTAAAATGTGTAATCTTTCCAAGTAGCAGCATTTACAATTGCCCCTTTTGATTCCAAAATTTTGTCAAATTCTCCGACTTTATGTGTGTGCGTTCCCTTAAACATAAGATGTTCAAGAAAGTGAGAAATGCCGTTGTTATTATCATCTTCATTTATTGAACCGGTTTTTACCCACGATGACACACTAACCATATTGCCTTCTTTATGCGCAAAAACTATTTTATGCCCGTTATCATTTGTATATATTTCTACATCCTTATTTAAATAAGGGTATTTTATTAATGTTTTTTCCATTGTGTCCTCTCTATAAATTTATTATACCACAACTTTATTCTTGACCAAAATGTGAAGGTTTTTTACATAATTTTACAAAATATAGCAATATTTTTTTCTGAAATGTTTTTATATTAACATAGGTAGTTTTATGAAAATTATTCCGAATTATATAACATCTGCTAATTTGTATTCGACTAAAAAGCTTCCGTCATTCGCGCAAAATCCGGCAAATGACAATCAAGTCGAAGAACTTTCAAATGTTGTGCCAAGTTATAATGTCTCTAAACCGATTTCTTACGCTAAAATTGAGGACATTAAGTTACCAAATAGCCTGACTGCTCATTATTATAAGCTCGCAAACGGTCAAAAAGTTGTAATTGTACCTAAAAAAGGTCCTACCGTAATTAAAAGTTATGTAAATACGGGTTCATTAAACGAACCTGATAAGGTCAGAGGTATAAGCCATTATATTGAACATAATCTGTTTAACGGCTCTGAAGCTTTAGGTGACAAAGATTATATTGATGAAGTTCATAAAATGGGTGCATACACAAATGCGTCGACCTCATTTTCTGTTACTGATTACGAAATAGATTCGAACTTAATTGATGACAATGATTTGGAAAAACAAATAAGTCTTCATGCCGGAATGCTCCAAACGCCTAAATTTCTTCAAGATAAATTGAACAAAGAGAAAAAAATCGTAAATTCAGAAATAAACATGTATATGTCAAATGATTCAGCAAATGCTGAAACATTGACATTAAAAAATTTGTTTAATATAAAGTCGACTTCTCCTAATTTGGTTACCGGAACAACTGACAACATTGATGCACTCACAAGACAGGATGTGGTTGATTATTTCAACAACAACTATTATCCTGCAAATATGGTTACGGTAATTACAGGAGATGTTGATGAGGGACAAGCTATGGAGCTTGTATCCAAGTATTTTAATTCGACCAAATCTCCCTCGAACAACAGAACATTTGAAAAAATGGTTCCTATTAATCATTCCGTAAGACAAGATATTATTTCAAATAAAAATACCGGAGCAGCAGAGATTTATCTCGGCTTTGCCGGATACGAAAACAATAACGAAAAAGATCAAATATATTTAAGAGCTGTAAACCAACTTTTATTTGGTCTTGCTCATGCAAGAATTAAAGAAACAGAACAGAAATATTCAACAAGTATCAATCCGTCTGTTGAAAGGCTGGGAACACGTCCGAATGACAAATCAGGAATTATTATAAAAGCAAATGTTCCTGAAGAATATGTTGAATCTGCCTTAAAGGATATTTATAATGTCATTGAAGGTGTCGTTGTTAATCCGCCTACTTATGAAGAATTTGCGGCCATAAAATCTAATATTAAAAAAGTTAATTCGATTAGCATGCAATCTTCTAATGCATTAAATTTCCATCTGGGTATGGACTTTTTAAACGGTACGCATTATAAAACTGCAAATTACTCATCTATTATTGATAATATGACTTATGCTGATTTTATTAACACCGCCAGAAAATATTATGACTTGAATAAGGCTGCAATAACCGTTTTACATCCAAAAAATACATCAAAAGAGACAATTGAAACTAATTATAAAAAGGTCAAGTCAAATTTAAGTTTCACAGGTGCAATCAGTAAAACTCCAATTGATATGCAAAGTATAAGCCAATACAAAATGCCAAACAATTTTGATATTGTTTTTATTGACGAAGATGCCGATGTTGTAAATTATTCACTTGAATTTTTTAATAAAGATAAATCTCCTAAAAAAGCCGCAATAGCCGATTTATTAAATGACATGTTCAAATACTGCGGTACTAAAAAGCATAACTGGCAGGAACTGGCAAAAGTATCTGACATTAATGCAATAAACAGCGGATTGAGTGCTTCAACTTCTAATCTGTGTATATCAGGGAGTTTTCCTGTTGATAAATCAAATATTGCATTGGATATGTATCGAGAAAATATTCTTTTACCTGATTTAACTCCTGAATTATTTAATAATGCCGTAAAACACTTAAAAGATGCTTATTCAACAGCAGAACCAAGTGCGTTTGATAAGTATGACAAGGCTATTTATGAGGGTACACAGAAGGCATATTCTGTTAAGGATAAATTTCAAAGTCTTAATGACATTACATATAATGACGTTATAGGTCTTTATAATGAGCTGCTGACAAAATCTCAGGGACAAATTGTTGTTACAGGTCCATTTTCAAAGTATCCGCAATTGAAGCAACAAATATTTGATAATACTATGGGATTTTATCCTGTTCTTCCAAAGGATACGACTCCGGCAAAATGCTACAAACCCAATGACAAAGTTCAAGTTCATACTGTTGAGACAAATTGTAATCAGGCTGAAATAATAGAAGGTTACAAGTTTAAGCAGAACGGCAATATTAAAGATGATACTTGTATAATGCTAATGAATTCAATTTTAGGCATGGGGCAAGGCTCAAGATTACATAATGATTTGCGTGAGCAAAGACATCTTGCATATCTTGTTGAATCCTTCTATCAAACTCATGGTGATAGCGGTGTTTTGAATTTATATATCAAAACTACTACAAATAATAATGAAACAGGCGAATATACTCCGGATAACATTAAAAAGTCTATTGACGGTTTTAATGAAAATATATACAAAATTATGACTCAACCTGTAACTGATGATGAATTGCAAAAAGCCAAAAAAGCTATGAAATCAGGCTTATTGAGTTCGCTTGAAATGAATTCTGCAAAAAATGCTATGATTGGGGATTTTGTGACAACACCTTACGGTGTCAGTTTTATAAATGAACAATTCAAAATGATTGATAATATAACTCCTCAGGATATAATGAACACCGCAAAAAATATCTTTTCAAATAAACCCATATATTCCATTGCGGCAACAAAAGATGCTCTTGATGCTAATAAAGATTATCTTGATAAGCTAAGATAATTTATTTAATCCCGTTGTCAACTATAACTTTTGCGAGTATACCGTTAATAAATGATGCGGAGTCGTCTGTTGAGTATTTTTTAGCCAGTTCAATTGCTTCATCCACAACAACCTTCATCGGGGCTTCATTGATGTATAATAGCTCTGAAATTGCTATTCGCAAGATATCTTTATCCATTTTTACAAGTCTGTCAAAATCCCAACCGATTGCATACTTTTTAATAATGCCGTCAACATTTTCTTTATTATCTCTGTATGTTTGTGCTATTTTTATCGCAAAATCCTTTACCTCAGGTTGAGATTCCAAGGCTGTAAATTCGGCTATTTCAAGCCCAAGAATTGCTTTTTCCGCTACATCTATCATTGAATTTATTTTTGAGAGCATATCAGATGTTAAAATCATCGGAACAGCTATGTTTGAAGCTCCCATCGGACGGTTTAAGTTTGTTTCGTGTTCTGCTTCGTAATCCTCAACACGATTTTTCATATCAATCAGAGTACCCAATGATGTTTTCAATTCGTCATTTGCATTACTTATAAGTAACCTGATGGATTTTATGATTATGTCGTCCATATTTTCTTTTGTATAATTTGCAATTTTATCGTTGAATTGCGAAAACAAAATAAATGATAATTCTCTTGCTGCCCTGCGCGCTTGCATAATTAAACCTCTTTCCGTTATATTTTGTTATTGCAAGCTCTGTCAGAGCGTTGCAATTCAATTGTTAGTTTATAATTATTTTAATATTACCATAAACAAAATAAACTTTATAATTTTATGTTATAATGCTACTAAATGTCGGAGTAATGATTTGAATAACTCACCTGAAAAATTTTTATATGAGCGACATATAAACAATAATTATGACTTCAATATGTGGTTTGCCTTCCCCGGTCCTGAAAGTTTTGCACTTTCATCTTTAGGCTATCTTTGGTTATTTCGTGCTATAGATATGATGTCTGATGTGAATGTCGAACGTATATATTCTGACACAAAAACAACTAAAATCATGCGAGATAAAATTGATTTAATTGGTTTTTCTTTTACATTTGATATGGATTTTCTACATATTTTTTCGATTCTCAAGAAAAATAAATTTCCCTTGAAAACCATTGATAGAACGGATAATGACCCGTTGATTTTTGCAGGTGGTCCTGTGGTTACATCTAATCCCGAGCCATATAAAAATATATTCGATTTCATGGTAATAGGTGACGGTGAAGATGTAAATTTAGAGGTTGTAAGGTTATGTGTTGAAAATAAAGACTTAACAAAACAGGAAAAGCTAAAACTTTTAGCTAAAATCAAAGGTATATATGTTCCGAATTTAACACCTACCGTTCAAAAAATTACAAAAAAACTGACTGAATGTATATATACACCTATAATCAGTGAAAATGCATTTTTTAAGAATACTTTTATTCTTGAGGTTGAGAGAGGTTGTTCAAACAGATGCGGTTTTTGTCTTGCTTCATATATGAATATGCCTATCAGGTTTGTAGATTATAATAAGATTATTGAAACAATTGATTTCGGATTGCAGTATACAAATAAAATTGCGCTTTTAGGAGCTCAAATTACTGCTCATCCTGATTTTGACAAAATTTGTAAATATGTTGATAATAAGATAAAATCAGGTGAAAAAATAGAAATGGGAATATCGTCACTGCGTGTCGATTCGTTTAAACCCGAAATTGTTCAGACTCTTGTCGATGCAGGACAAAGAAATCTTACCCTTGCAATTGAGGCTGGTAGTGAAAGATTAAGACGGGTAATAAATAAACACCTAACAGAAGACCAAATATTTAAGGCAATAGATGTTGCAATCAGTTGCGGCTTACGAGGAATAAAGTTTTACGGAATGATTGGGTTGCCTACAGAAACTCAAGAAGATATTGAAGAAATCGTAAATCTTTCAAAACGTATCAAAAATAAATATAAAGGTTTTGAAATATCATTCGGCTTTTCAACATTTGTCCCAAAAGCGAATACCCCGTTCCAGTGGTTCGGCAGAGAAGCGGAAAAGGAACTTGAAAAAAAATCTAATTATTTACGAAAAGAACTTCATAAATTGGGAATTCAAACCGTAATATCAAGTGCAAAATGGGATTATTGGCAGGCTTTATTGTCAAGAGGAGATGAAAAAATAACGGATCTGCTTATTGAGGTTTACAAACTCGGCGGAAACTTAGGCGCATTCAAAAAAGCCGCTAAGAATTTGAAAATTGACACTGATAGCTATGTTTTACAAAATTATCCTTATGATAAAGTATTGGCTTGGGATTTTATAGAAACAATGCCCGGAAAAGAGTTTTTGATAAAAGAATGCGAACGGTTAATTAATCAATAATTAAGTAGCAAAAAATTTTATCTTTGTGTTTTATAATTATGTGTCGTTTTAGTATATCGTAAAGATATATGAAATTCGTATATACTTATTTACAAATGCTGAAACGACTGCTATAATAGGCTTGAAAATGTGGGGTTAATATCATGAAAGTAGATGCAATAAGAAATTTAAACATAGGGAAAAATTATAATTTTGGGGCAAGAGAAAAATCACATGAAGGTGTCAGAACTGAAGGTCGATCACCTTCATCAATGCTGACAAAAGTTCCTGTAATAGTAATGTTGGCAATGAATCCGGCGACATTAAATTCTGCAATTCCAATGTTACCGGAAACAGATAATCCGAATCAGATTGTAATGCTTGCGCCTGAAACAAATGCAGCTGAAAAATCAAGTTATGTTATCAGTCCTGAAATGCAGCAGTCCAACACTCCGCCATTTGGTTGGGCAAGTTTGAATTTCTATGATATCAAAAAGGTAGTACATGGGAAAATGCCTTTGGCTGAGTTCGACATGCTCTTTGCTACAACAAAAAATGCCGGTTATGATTATAAACATGATGTAACTCATGTTTTTCTCATTCAAAAGGGCGGAAAAGTTGCAAAAAGCATGTATACAGAGCCTCCTAAAATAGAACAGCTAATTTATCATAACACAGGTGATGGGAAAGAATTTTATACAATAAGAGTATATGAGAAATTGTTGGATAATGATGGTAACAAAACCAAAGGAATGAGAAGTGAAATGCGAATTGATAATAAAAGTGCACAGCAGTTACAAAAACTTTTGGAAGATAATAGTTCTTGGAATAATGCAACTTTAATCCCTTTTACTGAAACAAATAATAGAAGCACAATGAAAACTATTTTCTATGAATAAATGTAACAATTTTGTGAGTAAGTGAAAAAAAATAATAATTGAAGTTTTTCAATAATTATACGTATGAATTATTTGAAAGCAAGTGTAAAATGAGCGGTCCAGAAGAAATACAAAGAAAGCATACAACTCCGCCGGTGCAGCCAACAGTTTCTGTTCCGGTTACGCCTGTGCCTGCGCAGACTCAAGCTCCTAATTCTGTATTCACTTCCGGAAGTTCGTCATCTGCATCAGGCTCTGTTTCAGTTAAACGTACAACCGAAGCTTCAGAGGTTTCTCAGCAATCTCAAGGTGCTGATACAACGAAAGCAAAGCAAGTTTTAGATGAGTATATCGAAAATAATTATGACCAATTAGCTGAATTGTCCCGAAAAGAGCAATTAGATGCAATAATAGGAATACTTAGCAGAAAAGGTGATTTAACTCAGGAAGAACAACTGATTTTATCTCTTGCGCAAGCTGAATTAAATTCTTATGAGGAGCCTTCCGTTGGTGTTGGCGCTGACGGTTCTGATGCTTCTGAAAATACCGAAAATGCAACTGTCAAAAAAGTTAAAACTGAGTCAGAAATTAGAGCTGAAAAGAAGCAAAAAGAATATCAAGATATATACTCTAAGGAAGGTACTGCTTACGAGAAAACATCAAGAATTATTGACAAATATCTAATGGAAAATGATTCTAACTACGCAAAATTGCAATCTGAAAAAGCAAAGCAGCAATATCGTGATAATTTGATAAAAAGTTTCCGTGAGCAAATGGATCTGGATTCTAACATTACACCTGCTCAACGCTCAGTTATGCAGGACAATATAGCCAAATTAATAATAAATGCTGCTTCTCAAGGTAAAATGATTGTAGCATCAAGCAAAAATAACAGTCCGAAATGCAATCTCAGTAGAACAGAAATAGAACAAGATTTGGCAAATACTCCTGATTCAAAATTTAAAAAGATTATTGACAGTATTGAAATAGATCCTAACAAATCGCCTAAAGAACAATTGCATACTATTATCGATAAATATTTAACAGAAACTGATAATGAATATAAAAAATTAAAGACTGAAAAAGACAAATCAGAATACATACAAAAAAAATTAGGTGAATATACTCAAAAAATGTTTTCAATTGATATCAATAAGCTTGACAAAAGCGAAAAGGAGTCTCTTGAATTACTTGCTTTGGCTGCATTTAAAGAAGTTAAAGAGTCGGGAACCTCAATTGAATCATTAATGAATTCTGACAAACAACAAGCTTTCATTGCTCAAATTTTAACAGAGAATAAAAATTTACTTAATAATATAAAAGATTCAAATACAAAACTTATCTTTGAAAGAACTCTCAAAAAAGCTGAAATATATAATACTATAAGGATAAATGATCCTGATAAAATAATTCATGAAAAAGATATTTTGAATAAGTTGAAAGAAATGAAAAAAAATGGGCAAATTGATGGAAATAAAGCCCTGGAACAGTTGTATGAATATTATAGTAATGCCGAAAAAATGGATGCGAATTTGCCAAAAGGACAAAAAATGCTTGATCAGACCGCAAACACAACCAGCTTAGTTGGGATGGCAAGTGTTTTAGGAATGACACCTGAAAAATTCATTTCAAAACAAGTATTGGATGATAATGGGAAATTATTATCTAAGGATGACTTGGTAAAAAAATTAAGCAATCCTGCGCTAAAAAATATGCTTGGAGATTGTAAAGATGATGTTGGCATAAGACTTATACATGATTACTTGATAAAGAGTGGATGCAGCAAAGAAGACGTTAGTGAAATATTAACAAAAGCAAATTTATACAATGCGCACACTGCATTTAATGCAATGGCAAGAAAAGATTGTGACACAGCCGCAAAGATTACAAATGGAATAGCTAACTACGGTATAAAAGAAGAAAAGGATGCTGTAACTCGTGTAGCAGGGGCGTCAACAGCAATACTTGATGACAAGTCAGGAAAGGAATTTACTGATTCTCTGAATGATAATGCTTACGCAATGGTAGCAGATGCGTTTAACACAGGTATTCATATCAACTGGTCTCAGCAGCAACAGGATGCATATAGAAACAGTATAGTTACTGATGCAAATGTCACTGCAGAACGCAAAACTGCATTTACAAAATCTTACATCTCAACCGGAACAGCAGAGCAGCAATTGCATGATTCCAAATATCTTTCAACTGTAAAAGATGCAGCTGTAACCGAAGGTTTGGCTGCTGCTGAAAAATTTGTAGATGCATCAGTAAAAAGTCAATATCGCAGCTATGTTGATAATGCCATAAAAAATAACGGTTACTCTCAAGCTGAAATTAATAACATAAATGCAGCCAGAGAAACCGGAAAAACTTCTTATGAAAGAAACATAGAAGTTCAGTCAACAAATTCTGCACAGCCGCTAAAATCTCAAACTAAAGTTTCTACGCAACAATCGACTGTAACTAATATTTCAACCGCACAAATAAGCTATAGCAAATCGACTGTAAAACTTTCTGCAGCCAATTCCGATTTGCCCAAACAATTTGCGCAAACTTTATTACAGTTACAGTATCAGGCATCTGTAGCCCAAAAAGAAAAAGCAATGCAGGATTTGCAAAACATTATTGATAAAATTCAAAATGATCAAGAAGTTCGTGCACAAAAGCAAGCTAAAATTAAGGCTAAAGAAGCAAGCACAGACGAAGAAATCGCTGAGGCTATAAAGACAGCTGATGAAAAATCTGCGCAAACACAAAAGACTGATGAAGAAAAAATTGCAAACGAATCAAAAGAATCAATCGGAGAACTTAACGAAGTTGTTGAAACTCCCAAAATTGAAGAAGTTGCAAAGAAATTTAATATATCTGTAGATGATGTTAAAGAGCTGCAAGAGGCACATCGCCAAGGTGATTTGAATACGATTTATACAAAACTTGGTTCAATCAGCGTTGATGCTCAAAAGAAATTTGTGCAGTTTATTTCACGTAAAGACACGGCAACAATCATCGGCTTTATTAGAAATCGATCGACTGATAAGTCACTAATAAAGGAATTATGCAGGTTAAATCCGAATTTAATCAAATCATTGGATCCTGATTTATTGCTTGACTGTGGGATTGCAAAAGCAGATATTATTAAATACGCCGGAGCTTCTCAGTTAGCAGCAATGCTGGCAAGTCAGGCAAGACTCGGGCATACTGATGTTTTAAACCAATTCTATGAGGCATTGGGATATAATAAGGATGTTTCGTATAACAATAAAAATGCTTTTCTACCCGGTGGTGATGGATTTTACAGTTCCTATAACAGACAGGATAATTCGGCTGCTATAGCATCAAATACCATCCCTAATCGTCAGGCGTCGCATGATGGTGCTGGTTCAACTAAACCTCCTCGCTTTTACTATGATGTTTAATAAAAAAAATCCTTGATTTAATTTGAACAAGTCAAAAATATCAAGGATTTTTTATATTAATATAATTTAATTATATTATTTTAACAATGCACCGACTGCCTTATAGACATCCATTCTTGTTGCTGCATCTTTTTGAGCTTTAGCGTAAAGTTCTTCAGCAGCTTCAGGATTTGTTTTAAGTAATGACTTATAACGTCCTTCGGATCTGATGAATTCCTGATAATCAGCTTTTGGCTCTTTTGCATCCCATGTGAACGGAATTTCAGCTTCCGGATTGTATCTGAACAATGGGAAGTAGCCTGCTTCAACAGCACGTTTTTGTTCTGTCTGAGTTTTGGACATATCAATACCGTGTGCAATACATGGAGCATAAGCAAAGATAATTGATGGTCCGTTGTAGTTTTCAGCTTCTTGGAATGCTTTAAGAGTTTGAGCTCTGTCAGCCCCCAAAGCAACTGATGCTACATAAACATATCCGTAAGACATGCTCATCAGTGCCATGTTTTTCTTATATGTACGTTTACCGCCTGTTGCAAATTTCGCAACCGCACCGGTCGGAGTTGATTTAGATGCTTGACCGCCTGTATTTGAATATACTTCTGTATCAAGAACAAGGATATTTACGTTTTTACCTTGTGCCAATACGTGGTCAATACCGCCGTAACCGATATCGTTAGCCCATCCGTCACCACCGATAATCCAAACGGATTTATCTGTGAAGTAGTCTTGTAGTTCCTGAATTTTTGCACAGGTAGGACAGATATCATCCTGATGTTTTGCAAGAACTTCTTTAACCTTATTTTGAGCTTCAACAGCTTCTGGAGTTTTTGAGTTATCCCAATGAGCCATAGCCCCTTCTAAAGCTTCTTTAACATCAGCTTTGGCATTTGGATTAGAAAGAACTTTTTCAACATTTTCTTTTAAAAGTTCTCTGTTTGCATCAACTGCCAATCTCATACCAAAACCAAATTCGGCATTGTCTTCAAATAATGAGTTAGCCCAAGCAGGACCTCTGCCTTCTTTTGTTTTTGTATATGGAATTGTCGGGAAAGTACCCGAATAAATTGATGAACAACCTGTTGCGTTCGCAACAATTGCATTTTCACCGAACAATTGAGAAACCAATTTGACATAAGGAGTTTCTCCGCAGCCTGCACATGCGCCTGAGAATTCAAACAACGGTTTTCTGAGCATTGCACCTTTAATTGTCTTAGTAGTATTTTTGCCCATTACGTTATCAGGTAATGCGTCAAAGAATTTTTCATTTTCATCTTCTCCTGCAGCTTCTTCCGCTTCAATTGAAGACCAAACAAGAGCTTCTTTACCTGCAACTTTTGACATCGGGCATTGATCAACACAAACACCACAGCCAGTACAATCTTTGCAATAAACTTGAACTTTGAATTTTTCACCATGATCGTTTGGCTTTGCATCTACTGTTGTAAATGTTGAAGGCGCATCTTTCAATGATTCCGGTTCTGCTAATTTGGTTCTTATAGCAGCATGAGGACATGCTGAAGCGCAAATTCCGCATTGAATACAAGTTTCTGAATTCCATTTCGGAACACGAGGAGCAATGCCGCGTTTTTCAAGTTTTGCTGTGCCTGTAGGTATTACACCATCAACACTCATTGCGCTGACAGGAATGTCATCTCCTTTTTGACGCATAGACGGTTCGATGATATTTTTTGCAAATTCGTCAGCATCTTTTGAAATCATTTCAACGTGATCTGCATGTGCTACACCGTCTAATGATGCAGGTATAACTACTTCTTCAGTTGCATTTATAGCAGCATCAATTAAAGCCAAATTCATGTTGACAACATCATCGCCTTTTTTCTTAAAGGTTTTAACTGTCATTTCTTTCATGCCTTCATAAGCTTGTTCAAACGGAATAATTCCTGATACCTTGAAGTATGCAACCATCATAACAGTGTTTGCACCTTTGCCTCTTAGCCCCGGCTGTTCTTTTATAAGTTTTTCAGCATCTACATTATAGAATTTGATTTTCTTATTAATTATAGTTTCTTGCATATCTCTTGTTAAATGGGAGAAAGCTTCTTCCTTTGACCATGGAGAGTTAAGTAAGAAGGTTCCGCCTTCTTTAATACCTTTGAGTAAATCATATCTGCCGATATATGCGTGAGCAGAACATGAAACAAAATCAGGCGCAGTGATTAAATATGTTGATTTAATCGGGCTGTCACCGAATCTTAAATGGGAAACGGTTACACCGAATGATTTTTTAGAGTCATAAGCAAAATATGCCTGAGCATCTTTGTTTGTATATTGACCGATAATTTTAATAGAGTTTTTATTAGCACCAACAGTACCATCTGAACCCAGCCCCCAGAACATGCAGTTTGTTGTCCCTGCCGGTTCTGTTACTATGTGTTCGTCAATCGGTAATGATTTGTGAGTTACATCATCATTAATACCTACCGTAAAACCGTGGAAACCTTCTTTTTCAGAATGTTTGTAAATTGCAAGAACCATTGACGGAGTGAATTCTTTTGAAGCCAATCCGTAACGCCCGCCGATTACTCTGATGTTTTTCCCTTCCAAAGCTGCAACAACATCCAAGAATAGAGGTTCTCCGATTGAACCCGGTTCTTTAGTTCTGTCCATTGCGACAACTCTTTTAACAGTCGCAGGTAATGCTGCTTTAAATCTTTCAACATCAAACGGTCTGTATAATCTTACTTTTACTAAACCGTATTTAGTTCCGCGAGTTGAATTTAAGTATTCAATTGTTTCTTCGATTGTTTCACAACCGGAACCCATAGCTACGATTACATCAGTTGCATCAGGAGCACCTACATAATCAAACGGATGATACTGACGGCCTGTAATTTTTGCAACTTTATCCATGTATTCTTGAACGATTTCAGGAACAGCATCATAGTATTTGTTGGAAGTTTCACGTCCCTGGAAGTAAACATCACCGTTTTGTGCGCCCACTTTTGAAATTGGTGCTTCAGGTCTTAGCGCACGTGCGCGGAATTCTTCAATATATTTAGGTTCAACCAATGATGCTATATCTTCATAAGAAATTTCTTCAATTTTGTGTACTTCGTGTGAAGTTCTGAACCCGTCAAAGAATTGTAAGAAAGGAACTTTAGCTTTATAAGTCGATAAGTGTGCAACTAAGGCCAAGTCCATTTCTTCCTGAACAGAGTTAGCTGATAACATAGCATAACCGGTGTTTCTGCATGCCATAACGTCTGTATGGTCACCAAAAATTGCTAATGATTGAGCTGCTAAAGCTCTTGCTGCAACATGAATGACATGAGGAAGCATTTCACCTGCAACCTTGTGCATAACAGGAATCATCAACAACAAACCTTGAGAAGCTGTGTATGTTGAAGTTAAAGCACCTGCTGCCAATGAGCCGTGGACTGCACCTGCTGCGCCTGCTTCTGACTGCATTTCGGCAACTTTTACTTCTTTGCCCCAAATGTTTTTCTTGTGTTGTGATGCCCATTCATC
>CACXFH010000005.1 GCA_902766975.1 uncultured bacterium
ATTTATTTTAGGCAATATATTTTTTAAAAATTCCTTTGATTTTTCAATATCTTCGTCAAATTTAATTGCCAAAATATCACAATCAACACTCTGTAGGTCGGCTTTACTAAGCCGACTGAGAAGCAGGTCGACTTCAACCTGACACGCAATCAATTTAGATTCAGTTGTAATATCTATGCTACTCTCCATAATTTTCGCCCAAGTCATTAATCTTGTACTTGTCATCTAAATTATACCAGTCTTTTTCATAATATCCTAATTTTACAAATTTGTAAAAAAAGGAGTGCTGATAGTCTTTTGGTGCGGCATTACAGTGTTTGACAAAGTTATAACGAATATAATCAAGATGCCTGTATAAATCGTTTTCATCACGAATTGTGTGTTCCTAATAACGATTTTGCCAAGTGCCCTTTTCCAGTTTTTTGGTTTTACTTTATGTCAAAAGTAGTGAGGGCAAAACGAGCAGGGCACGGAGCCACGTCTAAGGCGAGCACCCAAGCAGCATTATCGCACCACACTACTTACTATGAAAAATTACGGCTGTTTTTTACTCGTTCCATAATTTGCGTAAATTCTTGCTCATCAATTGTTTCTTTGTCTAAAAGCTCTTTTGAAATTGCTTCGAGCATATCTCTGTTTTCGTTCAACAACTGTTTTGCAAGTTCGTATCGTTCTTCAACTATGGATTTAATTTCTTCATCAATTTCATAAGCGATTTGTTCGGAATAATCTCTCTGGTGTCCGAAATCTCTGCCCATAAAGACATTTTCCTGATTTTTGCCGTAAGCCATAGGACCTAATTTGTCAGACATACCCCAAGCAGTAACCATCTTACGAGCCATATCCGTTACATTGATTAAATCCTGTGAAGCACCGGTTGAAACTTCATTTTTGCCGTAAACAATTTCTTCAGCAGCACGCCCACCTAATGAAACCGCAATTTTAGCTAATAATTTTGCTTTACTTACATGAACACTCTCGTCTTTGGGTCTTGTCCAAGTAACCCCCAAAGCCATACCACGAGGAATAATTGACACTTTATGCAATTCGTTTGCATCCGGTAATAATTTGTCTATCAAAGCATGACCGACTTCGTGATATGAAGTCAATTCTTTATCTTTATCGGTCAGAACTCTGCTTTTTTTCTCAACACCCGCTATCACACGGTCAATTGAAACATCAACATCTTCCATACTTATTTTATCTTTATTTTTGCGGGCTGCAAGCAAGGCAGATTCGTTTAACAAATTCTGCAAATCAGCACCCGTAAACCCAGGAGTACGTTTGGCAAGAATTTTTAAATCAACATCACTATCAAGTTTTTTATTCTTTGCGTGAACTTCCAAAATCTGTTCTCTGCCTTTAACATCCGGAGCATTGATATAGATTTGTCTGTCAAATCTGCCGGGTCTTAAAAGTGCATTGTCTAAAATATCCGGTCTGTTAGTAGCTGCAATTACGATAATATTTGTATTTGCATCAAAACCGTCCATTTCGACAAGTAATTGGTTAAGAGTTTGTTCTCTTTCATCATGCCCGCCGCCTAAACCTGCACCACGCTGACGTCCGACAGCATCAATTTCATCAATGAATATAATGCAGGGCTGATGCTTTTTAGCCTGTTCGAACAAATCTCTCACACGGCTTGCACCGACACCGACAAACATTTCAACAAAATCCGAACCCGAAATCGAAAAGAACGGAGCATTTGCTTCCCCTGCAACAGCTTTTGCCATCAAAGTTTTACCTGTTCCCGGAGGTCCGACAAGCAATACTCCTTTCGGTATTTTTGCTCCGAGTTTCATATATTTTTCGCCGTTTTTCAAGAAATCAACAATTTCTTCAAGTTCTTTTTTCTCCTCATCAATTCCCGCGACATCTTTAAATGTCGTTTTAACCTTTGAATCTAAAAGCATTTTTGCTTTGCTTTTTCCAAAAGACATGGCTTGAGAGCCGCCTGCCTGAATTGCTTTTATCATCAAACCCAAAGAAATTACGGCAAACAATACTATCAAAAATGTTCCTATATTGCCGACAAGCTGCCCTGATTCTTGAGTTTTTTTAACCGTAATATCCGCACCGGATGCATTCAATTTATCCATTAATGTTTCATCTCTTGTAGGTATCTGAACCTTATATTGATACAAAGGTGCTTGAGATGACATATCAGGGGACAAAAACGGAGAATTCGCGTTCACTTCTTCCTGCTTCTTTTCTTGTTTTGGCTGATTAACAGGAATTGCCAAAATCATATCATCATATTTCTCAATACGTGAAAATTCTTTATTTTCAAGCATTGAAAGAAATTTTGTATAGGAAATTTCCGAAGTATTTGTATTTGGTCCCGTCATAAAAATCGTTGACATGAACACGACAACTATAATAGCAAGTATTATATATAACCCCGTAGACTGACTTTTATTCATATAAATATAACCTTTCCAAAAATAAACTGATTTATCTCTGTAAAAATTATAACTTAAAAAGATAAAAATGGGAAATATTGAAAAAAGTCGATGAAGTGACAGGACTTTTCAAAGATTTAGTATTTCAATATTAATTAGCATTAATAATCATTAATAACCTGTAAATACTTAATGCCTTAATACCTTATCTTTTCAAAAAACTACAAATTCTGCAGAGCATTTTTGTTGCTTTCCATACTTTCTTTAAGCATTTTCTTTACAATATCACCTTGTGTATCGAGCATTTTGCAAACTGTTTCAATATTTCTGACTTTTGTTGAAAGAATAACATCTGCATTTGCCGTAATATTACCGGTTATATTTTGATATGCTGCTAACGCGGCGGAAGTTGTACCTTGCATCAAGTTACCTAAAACGGTAGTGCCGGCACCATACACCCCTAAATATGGAGAAATAGCAGTTAAAACACCTCCAAAACCTGAAATTGTACTTGCAACAGGCATCACAACATTTGATGAAATTCGACCTAAACCGCTTCCTGTTCCGATACCATAAGCTGCAGCACTTGCAATATTTGCAACTCCGGCAACATTTGATGCATAACCTGTTGCCGTACCGCTTGTTGAATACCCGCTACTTCCCCAACCGTTCAAAATACTTGAAGCTCCGCCGGTTGCAAGACCGTATATTGAGGATATAGACGCAGCTCCTCCGGGGAATCCGGAGTAATTATACAATGCATCAACACCATAAGCCGTTCCTGTATTGCCTTTTGAGTAATAAGAAGTTCCCGGAACATTCATCGTTTCAGAGCCGCCAAACACTGTAGCAAATGAAGACGGGGCAAGCAAACTTGCCATATTATAAATGAGATTGCCTGCAGATTCAAATCCTGAACCTGTACCGCTGCCTGAAACGGTTAAATCTCTTAACCTGTCATAAGTTTCCCACAATACAGCTTTTGCATCCCCGCTTGCGGAGCTTAATCTGTTTGCTATAACCAATTCGCTATCGTATTTGTAAGACATGTTAAACCTCTTATAATCTTATTTAAACTAACTTTCAAATGTTTTAAATGTACTCTCAATGTTTTTAGATATAACCTTGTGAACTGCGTCCATTTCGGTCTGAAGCGCATTTTGCTCTGTATCAAGCTGTTTTAAACGCAATTCTAACGTTCTGTCTTCTGTTTGAATTTGTTCCGTTCGGGCATTAATATCCTGAACCCTCTTTTCATAAACTTGTTTTTGATAATAGTAATCATTCATTGCATTATTGTATGCTTCATCATCCGTTTGAGTTGTTGTTGTTAAATCATACACTGCACTTGATTTTTCAAGCTGGATTGTTTTTGCACGTCCGCTTGAATCGTAATCTACAATCGCATATTTAGACAATGTCTGCTTTACGGTTTGGTTTTGTGCATAGTATGAATGCAAAGCTTCGTCAGGATTACTTATACAATATTCTAATGTGTCATTCCCCGTAACTGCACTTCCTGCAGCCCCGTCAACAGCAAAATTAACATTACCCTGAGCATCTTTCCAAAAATGAAGGTGCTCGTAATCTTTTGCGGTTGTACTCGGGTCTTTTGTGTCGTCGGGATTAATTTTCTTCCATTCCTTAGCAACGGTACTATCCGGCCAATCAGTTGCGATTTGTCGCAATGCAACAATATATGTATCCCAATTATCACTTGTCGGATCGCAATTACCCATAGAGGTCAACTTTCTTGTCCCTACCATGTAATATGGATCACCTTCTGCGGGATCTGTAACATGCTGAACCTGAGGCTTGGAATTTGTATTCCTTATTCCTTTGTATTCAATCACATCAGCGGTATATGTAACATAAGAGTTATATGTAATACCATCATCAGGGTCATAGTAGTCTGCTGCCTGAATATCCGTTATTGATTTTGTGCTGTCGCCTATATTGAAGGTGTATTTAGTTTTTGTGTAATCAGTAGTACTTGGCGGAACCGGAACATCCATCTGATAAAGTCTGTTCCAAAGTTCCGAACTTTGATTTGACAGAGCAGTTCTTGCCTGATTAATTTGTTGCCCTTCGTATTCAACATTTGTCTTTCTGGCCGCAAGTGAAATCCATCTTGCCTGTGATGCTGCCATACCCATATTACTACCTCTTTCTTATTTTTTATTTTTCTGCCTGTTAACCTTTTAATAATTATTTTTTTAAAGTCAACATGGTCTGTTCCGATTATACGGTATATATTATATTTAATATAGCGAAATCAACAAAAATCGACTGTTTGGATGATTTTTTGCTCATGTAGAGCGAATAATTATAATTATGACTTTACATATAAGATATTTTTTTGCTAATATAATGACTGTCTATAAATATTGAAAGGTTTACAATGAAATTTTCCTCAGCATTTAAAGTAGGTTTACTGACAATTATTGCACTTTGTTTACTGGTAGGTACGGTACTTAAAGTGAAAGGGCGTGCGTTTTCATCAGCAGACAGAATTGAGATTCAATTTAAAGATGTCAACGGTTTAAGAGCCGGTGCCGGTGTACAAATGATGGGTTTAAAAGTAGGTCAGGTTGAGGAAATTACACCTATTGTGAAAGGTGAAAACAGTTATGTTAAGGTTAAATTTGTAATTACAAATCCGGATGTTGATATACCGAAAGCATCATCTTTTTCAATTCAATCTTCCGGTATAATCGGGGAACTATTTTTAGAAATTACTCCTCCGAAGATTAAAACTATTTATATTCCGATGTCTAAAAAAGATTTGCTTTACAAAAATGATAAAGTTCAAATGAAACTTAGCGGGAAATATTATGATGTAGGGGTAATCAAAAGTGTGGATGTTATTCCGAAAGATTCCGTTCCGTACAATTATAAGAACAATATTCTTACATCTTATGCTTATAAAGTAGATTATTATATCAATATGCCAGGACTTGTTCCTCCTGAATTTTTAAAGGGTTCGGCAGAAAAAGACAAGAATACATACAAATTAAGACTTTCAGCAATTGATGATACCCCGCTTTTATATCCTAAGCAGGAATCTCCGTATACAATACTCGAACCATTAAGATTTGCCGATTTCATGGATTGGCAGTATAAGGCAGCCGAGACATTAACAGAAACAAATAAAAAACTTAACGATATATTGACAGATAGAGTTATTGAAGATTTAAAAACAACTATTGCCAATATGAATAAGTTAAGCGCAAGATCTTCCGAAACACTTGATAAAGTAGATACATTGCTTGATTCTTCTAAGGAAGATATCGACAGATTGCTTGATATGACAAAACAGGCAACAGATGACTTTTCAAGATTATCAAATAATATAAACAATCTGATTGGAGATCCGAAATTTAAATCTACTATTGTTTCCGCTGCGGATTCGGTTGGAAAATTATCGAAGAATCTGAATAAAATCATGGATGCAGCTGATGCTGAGAAAACAGGGCAAAACATCAAAATTATTACCCAAAACCTTGCTCAAATCAGCGAGAGTGTAAATGCTATGACAAGTGACGGGAAATTAAAATCCGAATTAGCGTCAGCAATAACTAATATAAACAGTGCGATGGCACAAATGTCAATTGCTCTTGAAACAGTTAATAATGTTGACCCGAATAATAAACAACAAGTTTCGGATTTGAAAATTATTATTGATGATACTGTTTGTATAACCGAAAATCTGAAGAAATTCTCGGAAAAATTAAATAAGAGATTTTTACTATTCAGATTGTTGTTCTAATATTATGAGTATAAAAACTAAAATTACAAAACTACACTATACCCGAAATCCGGAAGGCGCACTGTTTGAAATATTAAAATTTTGTTCATATTTCTACGGACTTGGAGCACATTTTAAAAATTTCATGTATGATAAAAATATTCTCAGACCTAAGAAGGTAAATGCCTTTGTAATTTCGGTCGGGAACATGACAACCGGCGGAGTCGGGAAAACTCCTGTAGTATCTGAAATTGCTAAATATCTTATATCAAAAAATAAAAAAGTTGCGATAGTATCAAGAGGGTATGGCGGGAAACTTAATAATAAAAATATTAACATGATTTCTGACGGTAAAAATATATTTTTTGAAGCCGCTCAATGCGGGGATGAGCCGTATTGGCTTGCACAAAATACTTCGGGATGTATGGTATTTACTTGCAAAAACCGCTATAAGGCTTCCAAATTTGCGGTTGATAAATACGGAGCAGAATTCATTATTCTTGATGATGGTTTTCAACACAGAAAACTCCATAGGGATTTGGATCTTGTGTTGATGGACAGCGTAAAAGGTTTCGGCAATGAGAATTTACTGCCTGCAGGACCTTTGAGAGAAGGTGCAGAAGCCTTAGACCGAATTGATAAGATGATAATCGTAAGCAAAAGTACAAAACATGAAATGGCAAAAAAAGTTGCAAAAATCATGAATAAAAGATTAAAACTGCCGACACAAGTTTGTTACACCGAGCCTGATTATGTTTATAATATTAAAACCGGACAAAGGCTTATGGAGGGAATGGATGCAACAGCAGTTTGTGCTATCGGTCAACCTCAACAATTTTATGATTTTCTAAAAGATTTTAATATAGTAAAAACTCTCACATTTGATGACCATCATCAATACAAACCGACTGATATTATTGATATTCAGGGAAATATTATTACAACAGAAAAAGATGCCGTTAAATTGGAACGCTTTGAAATTGATAATATTTTTGCTCTAAAATTAAAAACAACGATAAATGTTGAGGATTTGTTTAAATAATGGTTGATATTGACAAAGTTGTAAATATACTCCAAAATGCACAGCAACCGCAAAGCGATTTTGTAAAACTTATGGATTCATTTAAAGATCCGTATTTGGTACTTATTGCTTGTATTTTAAGTTTAAGAACAAATGATAAAACAACCTATCCTGCCACTTTGCGAATGCTTGAACTCGCAAAAGCTCCGCAGCAAATGATGAATGTAAAAGTCGAAGAATTAGAAAAAGCCATTTATCCTGTCGGATTTTACAAAAATAAAGCCGAGCAAATTATTGAACTGTCAAAAATTCTTACAGAAAAATACGAAGGAAAAGTTCCTTGTGATATAGACGAATTATGTAAATTCAAAGGAGTCGGCAGAAAGACGGCAAACCTTGTGCTTTCGGAAGGCTTTAATAAACCGGCAATTTGTGTTGATGTACATGTTCACAGAATTTTTAATCGTTTAGGATATATAAAAACAAAAAATCCTGAAGAAACAGAATTTACTTTAAGGGAGAAATTACCGAAAAAATATTGGATTCCTATTAATTCACTTCTTGTAACACATGGACAAAATGTTTGCAAGCCGATAAAACCGTTGTGTGATAATTGCCCTATTGAGAAATATTGTGATAAGAATATTTGATTAAGACAATAAACATTTTAAAATAAACTGTAAACCGGTTGAAATTAATATGCCAACGAAAAAAAATTATTATTGCCGGCTTTATTTAAAGTAAAACCGGCATATAAACTAAAATCTTATTTACTCAAAATATATTTTTCAGCATTCAAGTGAAATACTTTTTCTTTTTCTTCTTCGGTTAATTCTAAGGTATCCATAAATTTCATCATATCAGACAAACTTTCATACGGATAATCAGAACCAAAAATAATGCTGTCTATACCAAGAGCCTTTTGTGTGCATTCAAAAGCAAGTTTAGACATATTGCCGCTTGTTGTTACAACAACATTTTTATTTTTAAAGTAATATGAAACAGGATGTTTC
>CACXFH010000006.1 GCA_902766975.1 uncultured bacterium
CCCTGCTATTTGGGCATGAAGAGACTCGAACTCCCACGCTTGCGCACTAGTTCCTAAGACTAGCGTGTCTACCATTCCACCACATGCCCATAGTTATGTTTAATCTACCATTTAAACTTATTATAACCACAAACTTTTGTCAAGATAACTATTCAATTGAACGCATATAAATTTCTTCTATTAGAACTACCGCCAAAGCGGCAATAGCAGGAGCAAATACTACTCCCAATATTCCAAAGAATTTTGCGCCCAAAAATATAAACAAAAATACCAGCAGCGGATGTATATTCAATAGTTTGCTAAATACAAACGGTCGTACAAAATTATTTTCTATTAATTGGGCTCCGCCAAAAACCAATGCGACCAATATCATCATCAATGGTCCGTACTTTGCCACTGCAAATATACAAATGAAAAATGCTATAGTCGGCCCGACAACAGGGATTATATCAAATAATGCGGATAAAAAACCTAATAATAGTGCGTAATCAACTTTTAATATCAATAACCCTATTGTAATTACTATTCCGATACTCGCTATTGCGGCAATTTGCGCCACTACATATCCGCCGATTTTTAATGAAATCGTATCGTAAATTTCTGATGTCCTTTTACGTATTGAGTTTGGAAACAACTTCAAAAAACTATGTTTTACCTTATCTTTATCAACCATAAAATAGTAAATTATCAATATTGAAACAAGCAAATACATCAATGCCGAACCTACATTTTTGCCAAATGCAATCGTTTCGGCTAAAATCTTTGATGAAACTCCCGATGCAGAAGTTATTACTCCGCCTATATCCACACTGCTTTTATTTAAAAACGGGGTATTTACTACAAATTTTTTAATAAGTTCAACATATTGCGGAAACGCTTCTGCAAAAGATTTAACTTCGTTTGCTCCTATAATAACCAATGGAACAAACAGCAATACAATTGCAATCAAACTTCCTAAAAGTACAATAGCACTTGCAGTTGGTCTGCTTATTTTTTTTGACAATCTTCTTACCAAAGGCTCAAATGAACAAGCTATAACATACGATGCAAAAAACATTATTGCGATATCAGGAACTTGCGCAATAAACACAAGTGTCAAAATTGCCGCAATCGCAAATATTACATTTTTGGGGGTTAGATATTTTTGCGTGAATACACTGAACATATTTGTCTCCTTTATCCGAAAATGATTTTATCATAAAATTTATATTTGTGAAATTGCAGCAATTCTATCCCCGTATTATAATAAAATCCAAGGATAAAATTTAAATGAAAAAAATAATTTTATTTTTAATAAAAATATACCAATGGTTTTCGAAGTTAACACCGCCTTGTTGCAGATTCACACCAACCTGTTCTGAGTACACGAAGCAGGCGATTATTAAATACGGGATTATCAAAGGCGGATGGCTCGGGATAAAAAGAATTTGCCGCTGCCATCCGGGTAATCCGGGAGGCTATGACCCCGTGCCTTAGCATGTTTATAAGATTTTTTGATTTAAATACACAGTAATTCTCTGACTTCTTTACGTTTTACTTTCAAAGTCGTGGTTTTAGGCAATGCATCTTTGGAAATTACAACCGATGTCGGCCGTTTATATGGCGCAAGCTGTTGAGATAGAGTCTTAACATCCAGTTTTATCATTCTGTCTATATCATCATCAGAATATGTATTATACATCTCCGCTTTAGGAACAATTACGGCAGTGACTTCTTCCGCGCCGTCTTTTGCACCAAAGTTTCTTGAAACACCTAAAACGCAAACTTCACTGACATAATGGCTGTTTTCAAGAACAGATTCCACTTCTTCGGGGAACACTTTTTTCCCGCCTTGAAGAACAATCATGTTTTTAATACGCCCGGTAATATAAATATGCCCGTCTTTGTCTAACTTAGCAATATCACCTGTATGAAGCCAACCGTCTTGATCTATTACTTCTGCTGTCATTTCCGGCTGATTGTGATACCCTTTCATTACTGACGGACCTCTAAGCCATAATTCTCCCGTGGATTCATCAATTTTTGCCTCAAAATGTCTTAACGGATGACCTACAGAAGCCAATTTCCCTCGCTTATCGTAATTAACAGACACAACAGGGCTAGTTTCGGATAATCCGTATCCTTGATATACCCTGATTCCTATTCTCTCGAAAAATGTTCCGACTTCCACATCAAGAGGTGCTCCTCCGGAAATACAGCCGAAAAATTTTCCGCCCCAGCTTTGGTGTATTTTTTGGAATAACTTTCTTCGCATTTTATATGATGGTATAAATTGAGCGATGAAATACATTACTTTAAATGCAATTTGCACGGCTTTAGGCATAACAGAAAGTTCTTTTTCAATTCCCGCTTTTAATAATTTTAAAAACGCAGGGACTGCAATCATAAACTGAATGCCTTTTTCTTTCATCACTCCCGTTATGTCTTTTGGTTTGAAACTGCTCGTATAATAGACGGAAAAGCCGGCATTCAAGAATGTCGAAAATCCAACCGTCATTTCAAATAAATGATTCATCGGCAGGATTGATAACATGTGGATTGGTTGATTTTTGGGTAAAATAATATCAACAACTTCCATTAAATCAACAAGCTGAGCATTAACGTTTTGGAATGAAATTTCAACGCCCTTTGGAGCACCTGTTGTGCCTGAGGTGTAAATAATAAATGCAGTTGATTTAGAACTCCTTTGACGCCATTTCCCGTCATAATTATCGGGGAAATCGTAAATATTTTGTACATTTGCGCTGCTTGTGTGTTCATCGATTACGTATATGTATTTAATCTCGGGAATCATTTTTTGTAATTCAAGTGCGGTATTTAAGTAGTGCTCGGATGCAAATATTACCGTCGGCAAACAATCTGAAAGTATTGATTTTAATTCATATATTGAAAGTTTAATATCTAAAGGAACTGTTATTGTACCAGTCAATACCGAGGCAAATACACAAGCCCCATATTCCGGTTTGGATTCGGATAATATGGCTATACTTTCACCCTTTTTAATGCCTACATCTTCAATGAGATATCTCGCAATTTTTCTTGATAATAAGCCCAAGCCTTTGTATGTGAATTCTTCCCAACCGTATTGACCTTTTATACCGAGAGCAACACGCTCCTCATAATCAGCTGTTTTATTTTGAATATGTGATAATATATAACTATTCCTTAATTCCATAATATAAACCCCAAATCTTTTATGACACCATACTTTATAACTGTATTTTATAATTTATGCATGTAAATGTCAATTATTGAAAAAGTATATATTACATAAGCAGGATAAATAGGTTTATACAGCAGGACTACAGGGCTTTAAAGGGATTAATTATTGTTAATATATTATCAGGCATTCTGATTATTGATAACTCATAAATACCAGCCTAAGCTTTTATCTTGCTCAATTCAGTTTTTAATGCGGGAACAGACATTGACAATGTTTTATAATTTTTTAGCGCATTTTGCAGATTTATTCGATAATTTATATCATCTCCTTCAAGTGCAAATAAACGACCCAAGATATAATATAAATCCCCGTTCTCTCCGCAATTTTGCAATGCCAAATCCAATACCTGATGAGCATAGTCATAATCTTCAATTTTAATCAATATTTTTGCACATATTTTGTATGCTTCAATGTCTGCCGGATTTAGTTCGACAGTTCGGCTCAAGTTATCTAATGCACTATCATAATCCCCATTTTCGTAATCTAAAACGGCAATATTATAATATGCCCAACTGTAATCCGGAGAAATTTCAATCACGATTGAAAATTCTTCTCTTGCGGCATCACTATCGCCGAGCTCCTTATATATATTACCAAGATAAAAATGCGCATATACATCTTCATTATTCAAATCAATTGTCTTTTGAAAGTATTCAATCGCAGGAATAAAATCCTTCATTTTAAAATAAACAAGCCCCAAATTAAAATAAGAATTTGAATCTTCATTATCCGTAGAAATTACTTTTTCGAAACATTTAATTGCAGTTTGGAATTCACCTAAATCTGTACATACAAGCCCGAGATTATAAATTGCATCAGTTGCTTCGGGTTCAATTTCAATAGCTTTTTCATAACTTTCTTTTGCTTTTTTTAAATTTTTTAATTTCTCATAAACAATACCGAGATTGTAAAAAATTCCGCTGTCATTTGTAAAAGTTTTTGACAGATATATAAGATTTTTTAATGCTTCTTCATTAAACCCGCAATCGGTCAATAATACAGCAAGCTGGCGGCGAGCCTGAAAATTTTGGCTATCCTCTCTTAATAAATTTTGCAATTCTTCTATTTTATCTATTTTAGACATAAATTCATAAAATTATTCAGACAATAAAATCCTTAGAACTCATCGTTCCAACTTACTATCGGCTTTTTATATAACCGGAACATCAACAGGTTCAAGCAACTGAACATTTATAATATCACCCTGATAAATTTTTACATCTGCCCCTTTTCTTATTGCGTCAGCTACACTACCGTATATAAAGTATCCGGTTGTTCCAAATGCACCGCCCAACGCCGCAAAAGGAACTATTACATATTTAAATCCGTTATCTGTAACATTTTCACCCCAATGGATTGCATTTTTTGTAATCTGTCCTGATTTTTTGCAGGTTTGCTGCCACGCATCTTTGTAGCCTCTGGTAGTAGTAATACCGCCGTCATAGGTAAGATCTGTTCTGCCTGATATTCCCAGACTCAAAGGAATTTGTCTGCCGTTAGGGGTGACAACATGATCAAAATCCAAATATAAAACAGCACCCTTAGATAATCTTTTTGCAGGTGTAATTCCTTTTATTGAACCTCTGACAATAGATCCCATAGGCAAAATTACATCACCTGTTTCATCAGCTTTTTGATCTGTTAAAAGCATAGCTTTAAATTCGTTTCCGGGTTGAGTGTATCCACTGTCAATTAAATTCAACATTTTTAGAGATAATGTTGTTCCTGCAGGAATACGTTTGGTTTTGGCATTTCCGCTAAATGGAGCTGCCAACGACATCTGAACCGTAAATAATAACCCTAAGACTATTGCAAAAATTTTTTTCATTTCAAATTCTCCTATAATTTACTCTTATATTAGCACATTGAATGAAATTTGTTAAGCGGATTATATACTAAAAATTATTTTATCTCTTAAATTTAATTTCAAAAAACAAGTTATTAACATCACTCATTTTTTAATTTTTGAGAAAAAATAATATTTTATTTCTCTCCCTTAATCATTCGTTCTAAAAGACTGTCGTGTTTTTGGAATGCATAATTTACATCGGCATACTGACTCTGAAATGTTGGCTGCGGAGTATTTTTAGGGGCGACTTCATAGGTCTTAATTGAGCGCTTTCCTGTCAATCGCTGCATAAAGTTGTAATATTTTTTCTTAAATCCTGTTGAATTATTTTGTTTTGTCTCAATATCAATTAATTCATCTCTTGTATGAGCTTTGACAGGAATTCCAACTGAACTTCTTGTCAAAATTTCACCAAGTGTCGTATCAGCTAAAGTTACCCAACTCATACCCAAAAGTGATGCGTTGTATGAATTTCTGAAAGTTGAATTAAACAGGTCAATCAAAAGTGTTTGATAGAACAACCTTGACCCTTCCTGTACAAATCTTTCTTTAAATTTTGTGTTTGCGCCGTCTTTGTCGTTCCCGTTGGACTTAAGCATTACCATGTTGTAGTTATCAGTCATCAAGAACCAAATTGTTGCAACAGATGCCGCAGTTTTTGCAAGATTTGATAATTCAGCATTTGATACATTCGACATTGAATCTCTATTGAATGCATTTGTCATATTTATTTTTATAAAATCTTCAAAATCTGCTGAGCTCATTTTGCCAGCGGCAAAAGCTTGCGCCTTTTTACTGATTTTATCAAAACTTGTAGCAAGTGCATTAATATCTTTCGGCATGGATTTTGGTTTTGCTTTTCTAAACAGATTACCTATTTTTTCGTCAATCATCCAGTATGGAAGTGTCACGGTATTCCACATAAATTTAAACGGTGCAATCACGAAGTTGACAAACGGTTTTACTGAAACTTCTTTGCCGAATACTTTAAACATTTTATCTCTTGAACCTAAATCAAGAAATTCTTTTCCGTCTATATTTTTTATTGCAGATTTACCGACTTTTTCATATTGATCGGCAAGCTGAGAGTATCCGTTCTTTCTTAAAACACTGATTGTCGCTTCAAATTTAGCGGGAGCCACATGATATGCGGTACTTGTAATATTATTATAGAATTGAGTAAACGGTCTGTATAATACCTTATCTTCAAATGTCTTTACCGCATTATCCGTATTTAATTTTTCTTTATTTATACCTAATTTAGCTGATTTTTCGGCATCCATTTTTTCAAAAAACTTCAATGCCGCATTTTTAATTGCCGGAATATTTTTAAATCCTTTGATTGCATATCCTGCAGCAAGTACGACCGCAGACGCTTTAATCAACGTATCAAATGATAACAGCGGTTTTTGTTGTTCTTTTGATTTATCATTTTTTTCTGTATTACCTGTTGAAGAAACTTGAGTACCGTTGTTTTCTATCGGTTTGATATCAGCTTCGGGAGCATGCTCTTTTTTATTAATTTCTCTTGCTTTTTCAGGTGAAATTCTTGTAATATGTTTGCCGTTCGATAAACGTGAGAACATTTCAGTTACAAGAACCGTAATACCGGTTGTTAATACAATTCCGAATTTTGATTTATTTATAAATTTCTGGAAAGCCCCCATTGTAATAAGAGTCAAGTATCCGCTTGTCAAAATTCTGCTTGTTTCTTGCTTAAATCTTGTTTTGCGCTCTTTTTCCGCAGCTTTTGGATCATCATCCATCATTCTTGACAGGTTGTAAGCATCATTTGCCAAAAATATAGCGGGAGGCAAACCTGAAACCAATCTGTTTAAAGCTCTTTCGTGTTTTGTATCATAATTACCCGTTTTGTAATCAAACGGTTTTGTTATAGTTTGAAACACACTTGATTGCATGTTTTCTTCGACTTCAGCTTTTATTTTTGCCAATGCCGCTTCATCAGGTGCAATCCCGTTAACTTTTTTATAGCCTTCAATTGCATCTTTTAATTTGTTTTCTCTGTATGTAATCATTCCGACAAGGGAATTCACTTTTTTATCAATTTTTGAGCGTTGTCTGATATTTTTGAACATTGGTAATTTTAATGTCCTCTCAGACCAACCTTTTAGCCCCGGGATTTTACCTGCCATTTCGACAAGTCCGTTTAATACATCTCCCGGTAATATTTTGAACGGATACAAAATACCATCCCATGCTAAATGAGGGATGGTCTTTTTATGGATAGTGATATTATCGCCATCCATTGAAATCAATTTGTTTGTTCTCTTGCGATGAACAATAGCGACATTGTTGAGCAATTCTTCGCCCATGTCACCTAAATATTTTCTTGTAAACTCTAAAAATTCCTGTTTACTGTATGTTTTTTCCAGTGGTTTATACAACCTTGGCATAAAAGAAAGACCTTTAAAACTTAAATCATGATGATTATTGTTTAAAGGTCTCTCAATATCTTGTTTATTATTTTGGGGATAGGAATTCCATCCGCCGACAAGAGTTCCGTTTTTAGGGGATAGATACCCCTGCTTTTCTCGCTGTTGGCTTATTCGGAATTTTGTTACACTATCCACTAACATTTTATTCTTCCCATCTTTTGGTATTTTCTTTCATTTAAAAACAAAAAGCAATATTTTTTTGCATAAAGTTTACAAGTATTTACATTAATATTATGTAAATAAATCAGAGAGTAACTTCTACATTGAAATAATAATACTTTGCAAAAGATATTACGCAATTACCTTAATTTATTTGATAAAATTATTTGTTTAGATTAAAATCGGTATATGTTTTGGAAAATTTTAGGATACTTAAGAGATAAATATTATAAAATCAAGGTACTCGACAGGTATCTGCTAAAGCAAATTATTATGATGTTTTTAATGGGGGTATTTGTTTTTACAACCATTATTTTTGCATCTGATACGTTTATAACTTTGATTAAACAAATTTCTCAATTCGGTATTCCTTTTAAAATTGCGTTTATTATGATTCTATTGAATTTACCTGCGGTAATTGTTTTGTCTATTCCGATGGGAGTTTTGCTTTCTACCGTTATGGTTTTAAACAGACTGAGTTTATCCTCGGAAATTACCGTAATGCGTTCATGCGGCATAGGGTTGAACAGAATTGCAAAGCCGATATTTATTTTTTCAATAATTATGGCGCTTGCAACATTTGTTATAAATGAAAGTGTTGCCCCCGTAATGACCAAAACTTCAAAAGATTTGGCTTTATGGTCTTTAGGACAAAAAAATATACCGGACGGGAAAGAAAATTTTGTATTCAAAGAACTCGGGTCGGGTTCGTACCTGAAAAGACTATTTTATGTAGGGAAAAGCTATAAAAAAACACTATACAACGTTACTGTGTTAGATAACTCAGAAAACGGGACTATTCAAGTTTTGCAGGCTAGAGAAGGCAACACTTCCCCGAAAGGCTGGGTTTTTGATAAAGGTGCTATATACACAATTGATAGCAAAGGTCAGGTTTTAAATACCACATTATTTGATACATCTACCATCCAATTTGATATTGATGCAGGAAATGTCGATGATGATGTCGCAAGTGAAATGAATTTTGCAAAATTATCAAAATATTTGAAAAATACTGAACTATCCGATAAGGATCGAAGAAGTTATACTGTTCAGCTTTATGATAAGCTTGCCCTGCCTTTAGCAACAATTGTATTTGTACTTTTAGGGGTCCCGCTTGCTATTACGCCACCGAGGGTTCGATATAACAGAGGCTTTTTATTTACAATTTTAATTATATTTGCATTTTATGTTTTGAGAGCATTATCAATTTCTATGGGGGATGCGGGCACTATTCCCGCCGTTCTTGCAGCTTGGATACCTGATTTAACTCTTACAATATTGGGCGGATTTTTATATTACCGAAAAGTTTATACAATTTCTTAATTTTTCCGTAAAATTTTTGCTTCAAACGGCTCTCCGGTCGATTGGGGAACTGAATAATTCTCTTTTATCGAATAATTTTCATTAATAAATTCACAAATTTTTATCCCGTAATCATAGCACATTCTCTGCTTACCATACATATCATATTTTACATTTGTCATTATAATATATTTTGGCATGTCAGCTTTCAAACCCTTTATAATATTATCTTCACCCAAAGCAGTAATGTGGTTTGGAATTAAATGATAATACATAGGATTAACCGGTCTTTCGGTAATAAAATTCAGCATTGCACCTTCCGGTAAAACCAAAACAGATTCATTTTTGTCGGTATATTTAGTAATCCAATCGGACAAGTTCTGAAACATCTGGGCATCAGATTGTTTTTGAATAATATTTCCCTTTGATGTTCTTAATTTTATCACCGGTTGGTCGAAATTTTTTATTACAAAAATATTTACTATACATATTATTAGCAATGACAGGGATATATACAATTTGTAATTAATTTTTTGCAACAATCGAGAATCAAATTCTACGAAATAAATCCATACCGCAACTACTGGCAACAACATATAAATAGCGCAACTCCATTTGTATATTGGCATGAAATTAATTCTTATCATAGACAAAAGACCGCTTGTGGCTAAAAATAAAAACATCATCCTCCTTTGTTCTTTTCTTTTGTCTGCAGCATAAAAGTACATTGTTGCAAGTAATGCAAATGTTATCCAAGAAAAATAATTGGATTGAAAATTTTGATAAAGCGCATTATATAAAAAATATAGAACAAGTGGAAAATATAAAATAACAAACCATTTTAAAAATGTATTTTTTTTAGATATTGCAATATAGCAAGCAATTCCTGTAACCATAATGAATAAAAAAATAAAATTCTCAAATACGATTTTCAATGAATACTCCGAAATGGGGGTGAAAACATATCCGCTTGTATAAATAAGTTGTTCCTGAGAATTAAAAAATTTTATATTAAAAATTATATAATTAATTATGTCATTAAATGTAAATCCTTGAATAAACAGTACTCCGTAGCTGATAATAACAGGCAAAGAGCATAATAATAAATAAACAATATAACTTTTTATATTTTCTTTCATTGAATGAATTACAAATAATACAGGTATAATACATAATAAAAATTCTGTTTTATTTGCAAAAGACAACCCCATTAGAAAGGCACTTATATATAAATCTCGCTTGTTGTTGCTTTGAATATAATTCAGAAAACAATATACGGAATATGTAAAAAATGTTACAGCATAGGGGAATGCAAATGCATAAGGATACAAATAGGATACTATCCCCGTACTCCCGAAAATGTATAAACTCATTATCAAAAATGAAATACAAAATGAATAATATCCGCTTATAAATTTTCTGCTTATAAAATAAATGCCCAAAATAAATAAAAATGCGTTTATATATGCAGATCCGTATAAAGTATTTAGCGTCCTTCCAAAAACATAATAAAGGCATGTATTAATTTGGTATGAAAGCGGATTATACATTCCAAAAATGTCTTTATATAAAACTTTACCTTTTAGCATAAGCTCCGGTAATATAGCCTCACGACCGCAATCCATAAACAGATTGCCATAAATATGACCTATAAAAACCGAACACCCGATAAATAACAATAACAATAAGACAATATACAAATAATTCTGATATTCTTCTCTTTTAAAAAGGCCTTTAATCTTATACATTTAATATAATCTCACAATAATCATTCACATATATTGTAACACGAATAATCAATAAAAAAGGAACCTTTTTGAGGTTCCGTTATTTGTAGTAGGGGAAAAGGAGGAAATTTATTATGTTTTAGTTACATAATATTTATCGGCTCGCTTTTGCAAAATCTTTAATTTTTTATTTTAATTGTAAAGATTTTGTTACATATATATTAATTTAAGCTTTTATATAGCAAATATCATAAAACACATATCGAAAATCCGTCATACTGAGCGATAGCGAAGTATCGCCTCATAATGCAAATATAAGGAAAATTCTTTGGGCAAAGTCCTCACAAATGACAATTATTTGGATTAAATTTGTGGTAACATCTATATTTTAATTAAAATCCTATTTGTCCCTTTAATCAACCTAATCCGATTGCAATTATAAACAAAGACCATTATGTCTAAATTTTATGCCACCTTTAAATTTTCATTAAAATTCAAATACAAAAATGTCATTTTATAATAATAGTTTTATATTTTTCTGATTGTCGGTTGGGGTTTTGGCAGCAACGTCAGAATATTATTAAATAAAGGAGATGTGACATGATAAATACACCTATAAAATTATTACTTGTCGAAGATCACAAACTTATGCGGGTCGGATTAAAATCACTTTTTGAACCAAAAGACGGAATGGAGGTTACATCAGAAGCACAAACAGGCAAAGATGCCGTTGAAAAATTCCGAACAACACATCCTGATGTTACTCTTATGGATATAGGATTACCCGACATTGACGGTATTGAAGCCACCAAACAAATACTTGAGATGAATACAAATGCAAAAGTCATAATATTAACTTCACACCTTAGCGAAAAGGAAGTTATAGATTCTCTTGAATCCGGAGCTTGCGCGTATGTCATGAAAGATATAAATACCGATGTATTGAAAATGATTATAAAAACCATAAAAGACGGAGCAATGTGGATTGACCCGCTTGCTGTACCGATTTTACGTGATAAAAACAGCGGACTCGTACCCCAAAGAAAAATGTCGCGTGCGATGTTTCGCAATCAGCACGCAGACTTGACCCAAAGAGAATATGAAGTTTTAAAGCTGATAGTTGACGGCAAATCAAATAATGAAATAGCCCAAGAATTAACAATATCTTCCCATACTGCAAAAGCACATGTTTGCAATATTATCCAAAAACTCCTCGTTGATGACAGAACTCAAGCTGCCGTTAAAGCATTGAAGGAAGGGCTTGTTTAGTTGCCATTATATAATCATGAACATTCCTTGCAACAAACCCCTGAACAGTTCTATCTGCATCTTTTAAGCATTCAAATGCGTAAAAAACAGTTTTGTTGTAGTCATACCATCTTTTCATTGAATATTCTTTCAGCTTTGCATCAAATTTATGCGGAATAAAATTATAACCCGCTTTTTTCAATTCTAAAAGAATTTTCCCTGCATACTTGATTCTGTCATCACCTAATGCCAATTCGATTTTACCAAGCAGTATGCACACATCAGGCGATATCTCATACCAGCGTTTTTCCATATAAACTCCGTTTCCCTTGGGTAAATATATCCTCAATATATATTATTCGCCATGATTAGATAAATTTAAACCCTAACTCAAAAGAATTAATATAAAAGTTTACAATAAAATAACAAGGTCCTTCAAAATTAGGACCTTGTTATATTTAAGAATTGTTTATTTCATTATTCTTCAGTTTCTTCAACGTCTTCTGAGTCTTCTTCAACCTGCATATCTTCTTCGTCATAAGCTTGTTGATTCATTTCTTCTTCGATTTCCTGTTGAAGTTCTTCTGAATTCATAATATCTTCCTCCTCGGTTTCTTCTTCATACTGAGGTTCTTCACTATAATTTTGAGCTTCTGATTCAGCTCTTTCCATTTGAGAAACAGATTTAATATCTATTTTCCAGTTTGTCAATTTATGAGCAAGTCTTACGTTTTGCCCTTCACGACCGATAGCAAGTGAAAGTTGATCATCAGGAACAACTACCAATGCTTCGTGAGCTTCTTCATCATCTGCCATAATATCAACAGATACTACTCTTGCAGGTGATAATGAATTTACGATGTATTCAACCGGATCAAGAGAATATCTTACTATATCAATTTTTTCATTTTTGAGTTCGCTTACGATTGTTTGAATTCTTGCCCCTCTAGGTCCTATACAAGCGCCGACAGAATCAACTTCAGGGTCATTTGACCATACCGCAATTTTTGTTCTGTAGCCTGCTTCTCTTGAAATTGATTTTATTTCTACAATTCCGTCCTCAATTTCAGGAACTTCAAGTTCGAACAATTCTCTTACGATTTCAGGATGAGCATGAGAAACAATTACCTGAGGTAATCTTGTTGTTTCTTTTACGTTTAAAACAAATACTCTGATTCTGTTTCCCGGTTTATAAAATTCTCCTGGGATTTGTTCTTTTCTGGGCATAATCGCATCGATTTTGCCGATATTAACAATAACATTTCTTCTTTCATCAACTTTTTGAATAATACCTGTAATTAATGTTCCTTTTTTATCCAAAAATTCGTTTAATACAAGGTTTCTTTCCGCTTCACGTATTCTTTGAGTAAGAACCTGATTTGCGGCTTGAGCAGCTATTCTGCCGAATTGTTCGGGAGTAACTTCAAGTTTAACTTCGTCCCCCAGTTCAACATCTTCATCAATTTCTTTTGCATCTGTCAATGAAATTTCGTTATCTTCATCTTCTACTTTTTCTACAACTGTTTTACCTTTAAAAATGCCGATTTCGCCCCCTTGTTCATCAAGAATAGCTTCAACATTTTCAATTTCTTTTACTCTAAGATGCTTTTTGTATGCTGCGACCATAGCATCGCAAAGTGATGATACGATAACCTCTCTTGTAATACCTTTTTCTCTTTCCAGTTCTTCGAAAACTTCGTTTAAGTTTCCTGCTCCGATTTTAATCATTTTTTATTCTCCTTTTTGATTGTTTATTATTTTTGAGTGAATGGGTGAATAAGTGAATAAGTGAATGAGTGAATAAGTTCATTTCAGGATTTATTCATTTTATTTTTAAGGTACTTTTTAAACCCAATAAGTAGTGCTTGTAAAATATCGATTATTTCTTCTATTTTTTCATATTGTTTTTGCGATATAAAATTCAATTCCTTTGATAAAAATATTTGAGTATCTACTTCTGCAAGTGAACCTATGGCAATATCAATAAATCTTGAAGTGTCTTTATCCGAGTATCTTGCACTGCCCTCAGCAATGTTAGACGGGATTGAAATTACTGCGCGTTTTAATTGTGAAGTAAGTCCAAATAACTCTTCTTTTGGGAAAATTTGAGTTATATTATAAATTTCTTTCACTAATTCAACTGATTTTTTATATACTTCTAAATCTTTATGATACATATTAAATTTATCCTATATGAACTTATTCACTTATTCACTCATTCACTTATTCACTCATTCACTTCTAATCTATATACAACTTAGCCGACCCGATATTACTTTTCGGAATATGTAATTCTTTTCCGTCATCAAATCTAAAAAATGTTAAACCTTCACTTGTATCATAATCGACAAGTTCACCTTTAAATATTTTTTCGGTTTCACCCTCTAAAGGTTCTTTTAGCTTTAAACTGATTCTTTTGCCTTTAAATATGATGAATTCTTTTTCCGATTTGAACTTACGTTCCAGCCCCGGAGAAGAAACCTCAAGATAATATTTGACAGGAATCAATTCATCAAGAAAATCTTCAAGACTTCTTGTGACGTTTTCGCAATCATCGAGCGTTATATCACGTTCTTTTGAATATAAAAATATTCTCAAAAACCAACGATGATTTTCCTTGGAAAAATCAATCTCAATCGGCACAAGATTGTAACGCATAGCAGTATTTTCAATTAACGGCGTAATTTTAGCTAAAATTTCCAATCTGTTAATTTCTGTTCTCATCTTTGACCGACCTTTCATTTTAAGCGGATAACCGGTTAAGTTGCTATGCATAGGCACGGATATTATTGTACCCATGCATTATTACTGAAAAAAGAACGGGGACACCGTTCTTTTTGTCTAAGCAATACTGCCTTCTATAATTAAATAATATTATATTTATACTGAATTGTAAAGTGGTTGTGAATTTTTATAAAGTGAAGTTTTAAAAATTTGTAATTAACTAAGCAATAAAAAACGGCAAAATAGATTTGCCGTTTTTCATATTTTTTATTGTAAATTACTTAGAAATTCTGCCGGGAACCACAACACCGCCTTTCAAATTCTTTTTATAGAATTCTACGTGCGGTTGAAGAACACTGTCAAGAACTTCAGGGAATTCCAAACCGTTCATTATTTTTGTTACAATTTCTTGATAAACGGTTGCAAATGCTCTTAACTGAGTCAATCGTCCCGCAGCTTCAGCAGTCAAACCCATACCTTTTGTTTCAACTCTTTCGACAAATAGCGAGCCTGTTACGGAGTATGATTTTGTTAATGCTTCTATATAGCTTTGCGAATTTTCAGCGCATTCTCCTTTATCAACAGGAACTGTTAATGCAAATACAAGCTTATTTGCAGGATTAAAATGAGCTTCTGCACTGTGATGCATTGCATCAGGAACTTTTGCAACCTGTTTTAATGTATCTTTCACCGATTCATTTTGCATCTGAGCATGCCAGTAAACTGTATTTTCAAATATAGCTCCCATATATTGGTGAACAGAAGCATCGATTCCGTTTGATTTTGCATCTGCCCAGAAAATACCTTCTTTTAATGCATCATTAATTTCCAAATCAGCACTCAAAGATTCTTTTGAAACAATTTGGGCAGAATTTAGCATTGTAATCATATCTTCTTTTTTCATGCCGGCATAAGCAAGAGTGAAAAGTGCGTGATCATCAAATGCACTGAATCTCCCGCCGACATCATCGTGGATATACAAATCCCCAATCCAATTATTTTCATTTGATGTTCTGCGCAATTCTGATTTTTCACTATTTGCGTCTGTTACTGCAATAAAGTGTCTATTTGCAAGGATTTTTGCTTCATTTTCCGATTTGCCTTGGGATTTGTATGCTTCAATAAGGCGATTTAATATTCTCAAAAATCCGTCTTTTGTTTCAAATGTTGAACCTGATTTAGATGCTATAAGGTAATTTGAACTTGTTACATCATTGCCTAATCTGTATAAAAATCTTTCCCAGCTTGATGAATCAATATCGGAATAAAATTCTATATCTGTTCTGTTAATATTTAAGCCGTTAACAGATAACATGTGTTCAACTGTATGTTTTGAACCGCCTATACCAATAACGCTTAATGTTTTTGCTCCTGTCGCATTTTTTAATGCCGAAACCATTGAGTAAATTTCGTCAACTCTTTGAGCTTGTTTAGAAGGTAAATCAACCCAATTTAAAAATTGTCCCGTTTTATTTGCTCGGGAAGAAAATTCTTCAACAAATGCAGAAATTTTTGAAGAATATCTGCTAAAATCAATACCTGAAAAATCCACTGTTAAACTTGAGCTTTTAGTCAACATAATCATCCTTTCTTTTTTTTATACAAATTAACAAAAAAATTTTAGCACAAAAAAAAATATAAAAATATCTATAAAAGTTGAATATATCATATATTTATGTTTTAATTTTCAAATAAAAACAGTTGGAGAAAAAGTATGAAATTGAATATTAAAATGACAAGAAAAAAACTCGTAATCCTAATATTGATAATAATTATTGCACCTATTGTATATAATAAAGTTTCAGGACTTGCTATGGGACTAATCATTCAGCAAATGATGAAAATGCCAAAAGAGGTTGTTGTTGATTATCCTGTGAATACGGATTCTTATATTCAGGCAGAATCAACCGGACGTGTCGAGGCAAAATATTCAATTGATGTCATGGCACGTGTTGCAGGTTTTTTACAGAAAAAATATTTTAATGAGGGGGATTATGTAAAAAAAGGTCAAACACTGTTCCAAATTGACCCTCAGGAATTTCAACTTGAAGTTCGTAATTCTCAGGCAAACGTAAATCAATACAATGCATTGTTATTAAATTCTCAACAGGAATTAGACAGAGCAAACGCATTAATTAAAGAAGATTTAGTCAGCCATTCTTATGTTGACCAATCATTAGCGTCAAGAAACCAAAATCAGGCATTGTTAGATGCGGCAAGACAAAAGCTGCAACTTGCAAGGGTTAATTTAAGCTATACAACAATTAAATCTCCGATTGACGGAAGAATAGGAAAAATCAAAATTACGGAAGGTAACTATGTATCGCTTACTTCCGGTCCGTTAGTTAACGTTTCAAGTATGGATCCTGTTTATGTATCATTCAGCTTAAGAAGTTCTGACTTTATAAAAATGCTGAAAGCAAGTAATGAATTCAAAGATGTCAAAGTCAAAGTGCAATTTGAAGGAGGCAAATGGTACAGCAAGGATGGAGTTGTTGATTTTGTAGACAACCAGATTGACAAAAATTCAGGTTCAATCCAAATGAGAGCAACTTTTGATAATTCTGACTGGTGGCTTGTTCCGGGAGATTATGTAAAGGTATTACTTGTATCTCCGCAAAAATTCAAATATATGACTATTCCTCAGGCATGCACAAGAGGGGATGCTATGAGCGGTTATTATGTTTGGGTTGTAGATAAAGATAATAAAGTAAAGAGAAAAGATATAAAAGTTTCTGATGAAATTGACAATCACTGGATTGTTGAGTCAGGTTTAAATCCTAAAGACAAAGTAGTTGTTGCAGGGGTTCAAAATATCAATGCTGAAGGTCAAAAGGTAAAAATTATAACCAAAAAAGAATACGAAAAGAAACAAAAGGAGGAATAGTTTAGTGGTTGAACAGCTGAAAGGTTGAAAGGTTTATTCAAGTTTTTTTTATTATAAGCTCTCAACAATCCAACCGAAAAACCATTTTACTAAATAATAATGAAAAAAATATTTGACAAAAAAAACTTATATTTCTTTATACAAAAACCTAGATTTGCACTCGTCATATCAATATGTATAGTATTGATGGGGTTAATTTCACTGGCGGGTTTAAAACAGGAAAGTTATCCTGATGTAACGCCCCCACAAATTCAAGTCACTGCCAATTATATGGGTGCAAGTGCCGAGGTTGTCGAATCTTCTGTTGCAACCGTTTTGGAACAAAAATTAAACGGTGTTGAAAACCTTACATATATGACATCTACCTGTTATGACGGGATGTATGAATTAAAAATGTACTTTAAGGTTGGTACTGATAAGAACGTCAATTTAATGAATGTTCAAAACCGTATTCAGCAGGTTCAATCTCAATTACCTGAGGATGTTCAAAGAACAGGCGTCACCGCAATCAGCAGAACTGCGGGTTCCGGTGCATTAATTCTTACTTTAATCCCCGAAAGAGGTCATTGGTCGCAATTAGATTTGACAAACTACGGCTCTATATATGTAAAAGATGAATTAAAACGTGTTGAAGGGGTAGCCGATGTTGATGTTTACGGTTCAGGCGATTATGCGATGAGAATATGGCTTGACCCGCAAAAAATGGCAGGATTAAATATTTCAACAAGCGAGGTTAAAGCTGCAATATTGGCTCAAAACACACAAGTTACAGCAGGTGCATTGGGTCAAAGACCGACAGAAGATGAACAGGCTTTGCAAATAACATTAAAAACCAAAGGCAGACTGCAAGATGTAAAAGAATTTGAAAATATAATCATTCGCTCAAATATTGACGGTTCAAACGTAAAAATTAAGGATATTGCAAAAGTTGAACTTGGAGCACAATCATATCAAAACTTGGGTTTGGTTGACGGCAAACCGTCTGCTGTTATTGTTATTTCGCAACTGCCTGATGCAAATATCATAAACATGTCAAAAGCCGTTCATAAAAAAGTGGATGAATTAAACGCAAGACTTAATAACGGATTGGTTATCAGTACAACCAAGGATGATGCGGATTATATTGAAGAATCCATGTCTGAAGTTGAATTTACGATTTTGTTGACCGGCTTAATCGTTATATTAATTATTTATTTGTTCTTAGGTGACGGGATGGCGACCCTTGTTCCTTGTGCGACTATTCCTGTTTCATTAATCGGAACATTTTTTGCATTAAAAGTAATGAATATGTCGATAAACTTATTGTCTTTATTTGCTTTGGTTCTTGCAGTCGGGGTAGTTGTTGACGATGCAATTGTTGTAATTGAAAACGTTAAACGCCACATTGATGAAGGGAAAACAGCTATTGTTGCGACTCAATTGACAATGGAAGAAGTCGGAGCATCACTTGTTGCAATGGCAATGGTTTTGATGGCTGTATTTGTTCCAATTATCTTTATGGGCGGTATGACAGGGGTTATGTATAAACAATTTGCTGTTTGTATTGCTGTTTCTATCGCTATTTCTGCAATATGCGCATTGTCATTATCTCCTGCGATGTGTTCCCATTTTTTGGGTAAAAAAGAAAATGATGGAATTGATATGAGTGAGCACTCCCTCAAGGCAAAATTTAAACATATCTTGAGCCGAATAAATAACAGAACAATGCTCTATGTCAAAAAATTTAATCAAGGGTTTGATAAACTTGAAAGCTTCTATATGGAATTTGTTGAAAAATTCGTTTATAATAAAAAGCTTACAATAATATTTTACATTGCAATTATTTTATTAACTTTGGGTGCGTTTAAAATAACTTCAACAGGGTTTATTCCTGATGAAGATCAAAAAGTTTTAATTGCAAGTATAACACTTCCTGACGGTGCTTCTTTACCCCGAACAGAAGAAGTTGCAAGACGTTTTGTTTCACAAATCAGTGAAATTGACGGTGTTGATAAGAAAAAATTAACGGTCTTTGGCGGAAACGGTGCATCAAACTCTGCTTTTGCCATTATCCTATTAAAAGATTACGATTACAGAAAAATAGGACCTTTGAGATGGATAAAACGTAAAATACAAGGACGCCCGACTAATTTATCACATGTTGCAATTCTTGATAAAATAAGACAGATTGCAGCCAATACAAAAGAAGCATCCATAATTTCATTCTCTCCTCCTGCTATTCAGGGTATGAGTATGATGGGTGGTTTTGAATTTCAAATGCTTTCTCAAGGGGATTATACTCCGCAGGAAATGGAGCAATGGGCAAATAAGCTCATTATGGCAGCTAATCAAGACAAGTCTTTGTCTAACGTAAATACAACATTCCAAGCTAACGTGCCTCAGTATATTCTTGATATAGATTACGCTAAAGCAATGGCGCAAAATGTTGATTTGCAAGAATTATATGCAACTTTGGCATCTATGCTCGGAACATACTATGTAAATGATTTCAATAAGTACGGACGTGTATTTAAAGTCGAATTGCAAGCACTTAGCAGATTTAGAGATAAAGCAACAGATCTTGAGGGAATTTATGTAACAAACAGATCAGGTGTTCAGGTTCCTGTTCTATCACTTGTTACTCTAAGACAAACAATCGGAACAGCTTCGATAACAAGATATAACCTTTATACCTCCGTACAAATTCAAGGGCAGCAAACTCCGGGGAAAAGTACGGGGGATGCGATGAATGCGATGGAACAGGTTGCAAAACGTGTTCTGCCGTCCGATATGACATTCGATTGGTCAGGTACATCAGCCCAAGAGCGTGAAGCTTCCGGACAAACAATTATGATTGTGAGTTTTGCATTGATATTTGTATATTTGTTCCTTGTTGCTTTATATGAAAGTTATACCATACCGTTTGCGGTATTGCTGATTTCCCCTGTAGCAGCTCTGGGTGCTTTAATATTCCAATTGATGATAAATCAGGCTTTTGATATTTATTCTCAAGTTGGTATGATTACGTTAATCGGTTTAGCCGCAAAACAATCTATTTTGATTGTTGAATTTGCAAAAACAGAGCACGAAGAAAATGGACTGACTGTTCGAGATGCTGCAATTAAAGCCGCAAAACTGCGTTTCAGAGCAATTATGATGACAGAACTTGCATTTATTATCGGGGTTTTACCTATGATATTTGCAAACGGTGCAGGCGCAAATTCCAGAATATCGGTTGGTTCTACCGTATTTGGCGGTATGGTTGCAGCTGCAACCATTGGTGCGGTGCTAACTCCGGCATTTTATGTTATCGTTCAGGAGTTTGTTGACAAGTTCCCTAAACGCCCGATAACAGAAGAAGATTTGACATACGAAGAATAAAATATTCAAATTTTTGTAAAAAGGAAAAAATATGAAAAAGATTTTAAATATAGCATTAATAATTTCAATAGTCGCAATCGGTACAAGTACTGCATTTGCTAAAAAAACAAAAATGTCCGTTACAATGCCGGATGAAGAAATTATTCAACAGATTAAAAATGACAAAGCGCAGGCTCTTAATCACAAAGTCGCTGCAAATGTTCAACCGGTTCAAATCGTAAAACCTGAAAAACAAAAAAAAGTTAGCAAAAGACAAGAAAATAAAAAATCTAAAATGACGGCAAAAACAAAAGAAAATTCATCAATTGAAGCGGAAGGAATGTATGAGAGTAAATTCCCCGTAATTGAAAGTAATATCAATTTTTACGATACATCAAGCATACCTCAGGAAGTAAGCCTTGAAGATTGTATAAAGCTTGCGATTAATCACAATCCGACGATTATGTCTGCAATCAGTAATGCGGAAATTTATAAAACAAAAATCGGTCAGGCGTGGTCAAATTATTTTCCAAAATTAAGTGCGGGAATAAGCTATTCAAGAAATGATATGCTTATGACAATGGGCGGCTCTATGGCAGGTATGATTCCGCAAAAATATAATATGTTTTATGTTCCGACCTTGTCAGGGGAAATGTTGCTGTTTGACTTTGGCAAAACTAAAGCAATTGCAGATAATGCGGAAAAAATATATGAATCATCAAGATTTGATGCTGAAACAAGTATTGAAAATGTAATTTATAACGTAAAAGTGACTTATTATAATATGGTTTTTGCAAAAGCTCAAAAAGAGGTTTATGCTGAGACCGTAAAAGACTATGAACTTCAATTAAAACAGGCAAGAGCATATTATGAAATAGGTAAAAAGCCAAAAATTGATGTCACTTATGCCGAATATAACCTCGGGAAAGCACAATTAAATGAAATTAAGGCAAAAAATACTCTTGAACTTGCAGCTGTCCAACTGGCAAATGCTGTGGGCATTCCGGAGCTTGCAGGGGTTGTTTTAAAAGACAAACTTAATACAAAGCAATATCAGGTTAATTTTGAAAACCTTATTGAAACGGCGCAAAGTTCAAGACCTTCACTTTTGTCTGCTAAGAAAAAAATGGATGCTGCAGAACTTGCAGTCAGAGCATCTAAAAGAGCATTTACCCCAAGTATTAACGGATTCGCATCTTATCAGCATGGCGGACGCGAAATAAACAGCGATTCCGGGTATCAATTCGGTGTAAATTTGCAATATTCAAATATAAACTTGATGAAAATTAAAAAACAAATGGATGAAGCAACCGCAACCTATAAAAAAGCTGTCGCAGATTATGAAAAAACAAAACAAAATGTATATTTAGACGTAAAAAGCGCATATATAAGCCTAATGAACGATTTTGACAGTATAAGAGTTTCAAAATTAGCACTTCAACAGGCAAAAGAACAACAATATCAAGCGTTTAGAAGATATCAGGTGGGTTTGGGCGATGCAATCGAATTTAAAGATTCCGAAAATACTTATCTGAATGCACAATTGGATTATTATAATGTTCTTTTGAATTATAATATTCACGCTGCTGAAGTTGAGCGTGTAATCGGTGCTCCGATTAAAGAATCAGATGTTGAATTATAAGCGTGTTGCCCGGCTAAACGCTCATATCATTGTATATTTACATTTTTGAGCGGATATAGAAACTTACTTGCTAATTATCTAATATTTTAATCCATAAATTCATCTATTTCTTTATAAAGATTATTATTTTGCGCTATTAAAATATCTATAATTAAATCAGCTTTGTTTGACAATTCATTATCGAATGATGAATTATAACGTTTTATTATATCAAGCCAACAACTTGATATATAAGAAGAATACTGTATTTTATTTAAATTTCCAAGCAATTCTCTTTTTTCCATAGCACTCCGATAGGTTTATAAACCTATTATAAACTCTTTACAATTGAAAATGCAAGGCAAATATATTAATATTTACATAAGTTTATAAACAAATGCGAAAGGGTTTATAATGGTAATTAAAGAGGACAAACACAGATTTGTTGTAATAATCGAAAAAAATACGTTTCAAAAGTTTAAAAATTTAGCACAAAAAGAAAAGCGTTCTGCAAGTAATTTGGCATCAAAACTAATAACAGACTATGTTGATAATAACAAATAAATATTATTTGTAGTAGTTTTGATAAACTCATTGTCTTATTGTTCTTTACAAAATACATGCAAGAACCATAAGAATTAACGTACCGATTTGAAATGCTGTTGCCATGTTGCGATTCCATTTATCGCTGTCATAGCGGGAGGCGGATTTTTGAGCTTGAATTGCACTTGATAATCGTTGCATGCGCTCAGAATCACTGTCATTTGGAAAGCTTGTGCCGAAAACACTTGTTTCAATTCTTGTAAGCCGCTGCGATGTTGGCTCATTATCAAATTTTTTATGATAAATTTGTTTTTCGATTTTGGATAAATTAAGCGGTTTGACAGATTGCGCAGAACCCATATCCGATGACTGATTACGATTATTATAAGCATCATAATCAAATCCGTACGGATCATAACTATCTATATGATAATCCTGAGCTAATTTGTCAGCCGGAGATGTGTAGAAGTTATTTTCCTGCTGATGCATTCCGTTTGAAATAAAACTTTGAGGTTTTAATTGCGCTTTGAGCCTGTCAACACGGGTGGAGAGGTCGTCTTTATCATAGGTTTTATTAAAGGTCTTTTTTTCAAGATTAGATAATCTTGTTTTTAAATTTTGCCCCTTGCTTACTTTTTTAAAAACGTGTTTTTCGAGTTCATCAACCGCAGGATAGTCCATAGTCGCAGCACTTTGGGGTTCTTTTTCAAATGTTATATAATCACTTTCTTCTAAAAAAGTATCTTCTTTAGGCGGAATTTCTTTACCCATTTCACTTGCGTTTAAATCTTTTGATAATTTTGCAATTCTTGACTCGGTTTTACCTGATTGTGTTTTGCCGTAAACTTTTTGTTCAAGTCTGTTGAGTCTTGATGAATCGTTTTCGTTTGAAAAAGTGAAACCGTACAATGATTTTTCTATTTTATCAATTGTCGGATTAGATGCAAAGGCGCAATTTGTAAATAATAAAAGAGTTAAAACAATGAGTATTTTTTTCATAATATATTTCTCCTCACAAGCAGAATAAACTGCGTTGAGAGTGAAATATATTCTGTGATTTGGGGAATATTATTTAAACGAAAAACAAGACCTTTGTCATAAGACAAAAGTCTTAGTTTTTTTTATTATTGCTTATTTTACAAGTTTTTAATTCTTTTAAAGCTTTTAAATTGTAAGTTGGGGTTTCCACCCCAACTCTGTAAATTGCTGGGATAAGCCAAACTTACATCTTGGTTTTTGATAAATTTTTATTATTTATTTCGCAAGTTTTAATTCTTTCAGAGCTTTTAGTTCAGCCTGATAGGGGGAAATTTTTGTAATATCATCAATTACTTTAGGCAATTTTTCTATTACATAATCAATTTCGTCCTCGGTTGTGAAACGGCTCAAACTCCAACGAATACTCCCGTGAATTGCGGTAAACGGAACGTTCATAGCCCTTAAAACATGGCTTGGCTCTAATGAACCCGATGTGCAGGCGGAACCTGATGAAGCACAAATTCCCAAATCGGATAAATGAAGTAATATAAGTTCGCCTTCTATATATTCAAATCCGATATTTGTAGTATTCGGAACTCGCTTTGCAAGTCCTGTATTCACTCTGGCATTATAAATATTATGTAAAATTCCTTTTTCCAACTTATCTCGCAAACGAGCAACTTCGGTCATTTCGTATTTAAGATTATCTGTTGCAAGTTCAGCAGCTTTTCCTAAACCGACAATATATGGTACATTCTCTGTTCCCGCACGTTTGCCCCTTTCCTGATGCCCGCCGATAATTAGCGGAGAAATCATAGTTTTTGAATTTACGTACAATGCGCCTATTCCTTTTGGGGCATGCAATTTATGCCCTGAAATTCCAAGCATATCAACTCCGCAATCCACCACATTAATAGGAACTTTCCCTGCTGCCTGTACACCGTCAACAAAGAATTTTGTTTCCTGATTTTTCGATTTAATTATCTGAGAAATTTCTTTTATCGGATTAATTACACCTGTTTCATTATTTGCCCACATTACAGAAACTAATGCGGTATCATCATTTATCAAGTGTGATAATTCATCGGTATTTAATTCCCCATTTGAATTTACTCCGATATAATCAACTTTGTATCCTTGTTTTTCAAGATATTTATAAACATTCAAAACACACGGATGTTCGATTTTCGTTGTAATTATATGTCTTTTTTTTGAATTTGCCAAAACCCCTCTGATAGCGGTATTGGCACTTTCGCTGCCGCAGGAGGTAAATATAATTTCTCTTTCATCCTTAGCTCCGAGAAAATCTTTCAATTTTCCTCTGGCTTCACGAATTGCATGAGATGATTTTTTACTGAAATCATACATACTTGAAGGATTTGCATATTCTTCCTTGAAATAAGGCATCATTTCTTCAAGAACTTTTTCATCAACCTTTGTTGTTGCATTATTATCCAAATACACTAACTTATCCATTATTTTACCTCTATAACGTTTATATCATCACCTAAAGCATGTTTTAGAGTAGATTCGACAAAAACTTTTAGAGTAATTGTTGAATTTTTGCACCCCGAACACATCCCTCTGAGTTTGACATAAATATCTTTATCCTTAATATCGACAAGTTCGATATCTCCGCCATCTTTATTCAATTCCGGAGAAATTTGACTTTCTATTACATTATTTACTTTAAGAATCCACTGTGTCGGAGTTAATTTTTCTTCTTTTTTAACTTCGGTTACCCCGTTATAATAATTATCAATTATTTTTTGAATTTCACCTTTACATCTGCCGCAAGCCCCGCCGGCTTTAGTGTAATTTGTTACTTCTTCAACAGTTTTTAAATTATTTGTCTTTATTGCGTCTAAAATTACTTTATCAGTAACTTGAAAGCAAGTGCAAATCATTTTTTCTTCGGTTTCATTTTTTACATCTTCTAAAGATACATAACCGTCTTTTTCGTAATTTTTGAAAGCATCCTCAAGCGCTTCATATCCCATAACCGAACAATGCATCTTTTCAGGCGGTAATCCGTCAAGTTGGTCTGCGATATCTTTATTGGTAATTTTTTTTACTTCGTCAATCGATTTACCGATAATCATTTCTGTTAAAATACTTGAACTTGCAACCGCACTCCCGCAGCCAAAAGTTTGAAATTTTGCATCTGTTACTATGTTATCTTTTATTTTTAAATATATTTTCAACTGGTCACCACAAACTAATGAACCCGCTGTGCCGACAGCATCTGCATCTTCAATAGTGCCGACATTTCGGGGATTGCGGTAATGATCCATAACTTTTTCGGAATAATCCCACATTATGTTGTCCCTTTCATCACAATTCTAACTGATAACATTATAGAACAAAAATAATTCTAAAACCTTAGCCTTAATTATTATTTAATTATTGAATATAGTTACTTATAATACGTCAAAAAAAAGTGCGATAATATCGCACTTTTTTAATATAAAATTATTTATTTGGATACCACATAAGAACCTGTTTGTAGTTCGTGTGCAATCTCTATAGCTTTTTTTAGTTGTGCATCGTCTTTATTTTTAATCTGTTCATCGGTTAATTCAACAACAACATCAGGAGTAATACCTTTTTTATGGATATCTGTTCCGTTCGGAGTCAGATATTTCTGAATGGTAATATTTATTCCGGAATTATTTGGAAGTTTATTTATTTCCTGTACAAGACCTTTACCGAAAGATTGTGTCCCGACTAATACAGCACGTTTATTATCTTTCATAGCACCTGAAAAAATTTCACTTGCTGAAGCTGAGCCTTTATTCAACAAAACAACAAGCGGTTTTGTTGTCAATAATGCTCCTGAAGCCTTCTGAGTTTCTTTGTATCCGTCCCTGTCAACAGTTGAAACAATATCACCGCCGTTTAAAAACATATCGGAAATATAAATTGCATTACTCAAAAGTCCGCCCGGATTTGAACGCAAGTCTAAAATAAATGATTTTTTATCCGGATTATTCAAAATAATTTCTCTGACTTCTTTTGCTGCATTTCGACTGATAAAAGAACTTAATCTGATATAACAAATATCATCAGGAATTTTCATGTCAGTCGGAACTTTTTGAGTCACTGATTTTATCTCGATTTCAGCCCTAGTAATCGTAAAAGATTTGGGTTCCTCAAGTCCTTTTCGTTTAATCAAAAGAGTAACTTGAGTTCCTTCTTCACCTCTTATTTGATCTGCAGCTTTATCAACCGTAATGCCCTTGGTACTCTTACCGTTAATTGCAATAATTTCATCATCGGCAAGTAATCCTGCTTTTTCCGCAGGGGTATCTTCAATCGGTGCAATTACCATCAACTTGCCGTCTTTCATCCCGATTTGAATACCGATTCCCTTCAATGAACCTTTTATTGAACTGGTTTCTTCCAAAAATTCTTTCGGATTTAAAAATTTAGTATAAGGGTCATTCAAGCTCGCAACCATTGTGTCAATTGCTACATAAGCATCTTCATCTGATTGAATCATCTTGTCATATTTATGACGCCATTTGTTCCAATTCTGTTCATTATTTGTTTGGTCTACATATTTTGAATTAATCAGTCGCCATACATTATCATACATTTCAATCGGGGTCGCGGCCTGAACATTTGAGCTTATTACCCAGCCGAATGTCAAAACAAACAGACCCAAAAATACCGCACTTTTTTTTATAGAATTTTTCATGCTTACAAACCTCCAATAATTCCACCTGTATATGTATGACGGAATTATTCTATAAAAGTTCCTATGTATATTACACCTATAATAACACAATTAATGAAAAATGTGAAATAATCAAGAGGAAAAAGTATTAATTAAGGCATAAGGCAATAAGTATATATTACAATCAAGTAAAATATTCTATCGGATTATTAGTGTTTTACATTGTCAATTTTGGATAAAAAAAACGGATAGTGAACCTATCCGTTTTTTTTGAGAATATGTTTTTTAGAACATCAAACCTGCTTCTCTTGCACCATCTGCCAGAGCTGCAACTCTGCCATGATACAAGAATCCGCCTCTGTCAAATACTACGCATTCGATTCCTGCTTTTTTGGCTTTTTGAGCTATAGCTTCGCCGACAACTTTTGCTGCTTCGATATTTCCGCCGTTTGAAAGTTTTTCTTTCAAATCTTTATCGTTTGATGATGCTGAAGCCAATGTTACATGGTTTTCATCATCAATCAATTGAGCGTAAATATGTTTTGTGCTTCTGTAAACTGCAAGTCTTGGGAATTCAGCAGTTCCTGAAACTTTTAGTCTGATACTTCTGTGTCTTTTTTGTACTAACGGTTTTCTTTCTTTTTGTTTAATCATTTTGTTTTATCCTTTCATTTTGCCCAAACCTGCTTGTAAAACCGATTCAAGAGTTTATGTGGGCGTTTATGCTTGTAAATCTAACTTATATTCCTGAGTATTCTTTCTTATATATTGCTTTGCAAGATTTTCTCCACCTATTGTTTCAAAAAGGTTCGCAATAACATTTGGATTATCTATTGCACTGATAAATCTTATTCTGTCATCGAAAGCAACAACATTATAAAATTTGTCATTTTTTGAGAGATTATCTCTTATTATTTTTTGAAACTGTGCAGTTTTTGCTTCAATCTTATCTTTAGGTGTTCCGTTTGGCACTACCAAATCATAAATACCGTTAAAAGCAATATTTTTTACAGGACTAAGCATTTATTTCCTTTTCCGCTTGTGCAATCGAAGATTGCAAATAATCTTCTTTGCAGGAGATTCCAAAACAAGTTTGAAATAATTCTGCCTGTGCAATCAAAGATTGCTTCGCTCATTTCACTTGTGTTCAATTCGCAACGGCAGAGATATAATGTTTCGTGCCCTGCTTGTCTTGCCCCTGTCCCCGCCATCTGCGGGGCGGGCAAACCGATACCGGCACTCCACACCGGCTCACGCTTATTTTTTACCGGCTTTACCAACTTTACGTCTGATATATTCGCCTTCGTATTTAACACCTTTTCCTTTGTATACTTCAGGCGGACGTTTTGATCTGATTAAAGCGGCAATATCGCCTACCATTTGTTTA
>CACXFH010000007.1 GCA_902766975.1 uncultured bacterium
CAATTGTCACAATAGACTTCCGAGCAAATGTCCTGCTATAAGGAATTCGATTTCTTTGAAATAAATATTACCCCGCAAATGCCTGTAATGAATAATATTATAGAAACAATTTGCGCAATCGGAATTGAGCAAATGTTGAGTGCGCTGTCAATTCGGATTTTTTCGATAAAAAATCTGATTACCGCATATATAATCAAATATAAAAAGAATACGAGTCCGCTATATTTTTCCCCGAATTTTTTGTAAACTAAAACCAAAATAATAAAAGAAATAAAATCTAAAATACTCTCATACAAAAAAGTCGGATGGAATAATTCATATTCGCTAAATCCTGCTATTCTGCGATTTGGAGGGATAAACAGCCCCCAATTTTGGGAAGCGACAGGTAATCCGTATGCTTCCGAATTGAAATAATTACCCCATCTTCCAATTGCCTGACCTAAAAATGTAGAACATGCGATAGGGTCAATAATAGTAAGGAATTCCAATTTATATTTTTTCATAATAAAAAACACGCTTAAAATTCCTCCGATAATTCCGCCGTGAATAGATAAACCGCCTTCTCTGATATCAAAAATTTCAACAGGATGAAATAAATAATGATGCGGGTTCAGCAGGCAAAAATAAAGCCTTGCACATAAAATTCCGCAAATTATTATAACAGGAGAAAATTCTAAAATAATATCTTTTTTCAAATCCGGATGAGAATTGTTGAATAACTTATTTGCACAAATCAGAGCAAAAAACATTGCCAAAGCCATAATTATTCCGTACCAATAAACCGATATGCCAAAAAATGTGAATGCAATATCGTTTTGAGCCGGTATAATCACTTTATTACTCCTTTGCTTCGGGGGTATTCTCTTTTGTCAGAACTTCTATTTGTTTTTCTACTTCGTCCTTATCCTGAGCGTTCTGGTTGAGTTCTAAATATTTTTGATAATTTAAAACGGCTGCTTTTTTGTATTCTGCAACAAATTCCTGTTCTTTCTCACTCATTTCATATTTTTCACTAAAATCTATTTCGTCGGGATTTGGTTTATATAATTTTCCGTCAACATTTAATCTTATTCTTCCTTGTTCAATATCTATTGCAAGATTATTTTGTGCCGTTGCAAGTGAATAAAATACATCCGGTTCATTTGGTTTTAATTCAAGTGCTTTTTCATATTGCTCGGAAGCATTAAGATAATCCTCCGCTTTGGTATATGCTATGGCAAGATTATAGTGCGTTTCATATACATTAGGGTCTAAATCAAGACTTGATTTAAGACGTTCAATTGCCTGAGGATAATCTCCTTGCTGCATATAGCTTTGGGCTTTGTTATTCAAATCCCTTACCGCAAAATTATTTATACAAGCCGTTGAAACAACAGCCACAAGTAAAACACTTACAATCAATAATGTCTTTTTCATAAATCTCCTCTTAATAAATTAACAGGGTTGTTAATTTATTATAATTTAATAATAAATATATGGCAAATTTCATTAATTTAAGTTACAATGGGAAAGTGAAAAATGAATAGTGAATAGTGAATAGTTCTTTACGAATACATAAATAATCCGACTACTCACTTTTCGCCACTCACTATTCACTTATAATAAGGAGTTTAAAATGTCAGAAGAAAAGGTCGTAAGTCTTGGAGCAAAAAAAAGCAAGGCAAAAGAAAAAAAGCAGGAAGAACAAAAGCAGGAACTTGTCTATTGCAGTTTTTGCGGGCGTCCTAACACTCAGGTAATCAAAATGATTGAAGGTCCCGGAGTGAATATTTGTTCAGAGTGTACAATGATTGCCCTGCAATATTTTGTATTGGAAGACCGCATACCTTGCGCCGAAGCGCAGCAAATATTAAAAGCATTTTGGGGAAAGGCGAGATAAAATTTGGCTACAATTAAACAACTCAATCCGTTTGAATTAAAAACCGCATTGACAAATTTATTATCAAAAATAAATTCCGTAAATGATTTAAAAAATTGTCTTTCCGACATTGATTTGCTTGAAGGACAAGATGATAAAACTCTCTTAGTTAAACTTTTATTTAAGGAATTATCAAATTCTCAAAAAGATAAAATTCCTGTTATTTGTTTTTTACTTGAACATTTTGCAGTTAAAAACGAGTTGATTGCTGGGCTTTGGGAATTAATGAAAGATAAAAACCTGAATACTGATATTCGTGTAATGGTACTGAATATGCTCAGAGAACTTGATGCTGACTGGTCTTATGATAATTGTGCCGAATATGTGGAAGATGCGGATGAAATCCTTGATGAAAATACAAAACAACTCTTGAAAACCGCTATAATCAACCCTGAAGTTCAAATTGATTTTATGGATTTTTTGGCATCAATTAAAACTGAAGATAAAATAACACTATTAAATTCTTTTGAAAATGATTTTGAACCTGATGCGTTGGCAAATATTTTAATTCCTGTTTTTGAATCTAAGCCAAACAGTCCGGAAGGGCGCGAGGCATTAACGCTTTTAGGAAATACCAAATCACAATTAGCATTGAATTTACTTGAAAGAATGAGCAAATATACAACCGGTGAATTAAATCAGCGAATTCGAAAAAGTCTTGCAACCTTGAAGATGTCCGGAATGAGAACTGATAATTCCAAAGAATTTTACAAGAAAATTTTATCCGATACAAAGCCCGATAAATTTTATTTGACATACCCTGACGGACGCGGAGATGTTGCAATGATTTGCACACGTCTGACATCTCAAGACAGAATTCGATTTATCTCAACAGTCGTTAACTTGGATAACGGAATAAAAGATTGTTTCGGGTTTTATGATATTTCAAAATTTGAATGTGACAAAATTCTTGAAAAATTTTTAAAAAATGAAAAAGTAGTTTCGCTCCCGCCGGAATATTTTAAAAATATACTTTTTAATGCGGAGATAAAAACAATTGAATATTCAAAATCCGATTGGGAATTGCCCTATGAATATATATGCTGGCGAAATTTGCTGATTGATATTGAGTCCCCCGATGAAAAAATCGAAAATATAATCAAAGAGCAAATTGTACCGCAAAAAGTTGATGAAGGTATAATTAAAAAACTTGATGAGATGAAGATTTCTTCTCACTGGTTTCTCGACGAAAATTACAGCGATGAATTTGAAGATTTAATTTTAGAAATGAAATCTGAATCAGATTTAGATAAATTGGTGTCAGAATATAAAGATAGAGTTTTTTATGATGAAGAAAAACAAAGCTGGAAAAATAAACTGACTTTTTCTGCTTACATAAAATACGTTATAGGTAAAGATGATGAAGCCGCAATGATATATGGTTTAGTCTTTGATAATGTTTTATTTGATAAGTTTTTGACAGAAATTTTAAAACGCAGTATTTATGAATATCTGATTTTGATAAAATACAATAAAAATTTAAATGTTTTAGTGTTTACAGATGAGGATATTTCGAGTAAAATAGCATATATAGAAAAAAACTGGGTGTCTTAATGTATAAGGTTATGGCTCTTGATATAGGTACAAAGCGGATAGGAATTGCCTTGAGTGATTTTCTTTTAATTACGGCAAGCGGACATTCTTATATCTCAAGAGAACCCGAACAGGAGGCAATAAACAAAATAATCAAAATTGCCCAAGAAAATCATGTAGAAAAAATTGTTGCCGGATTACCGATAAATATGGACGGAACAAAAGGGTTTCAGGCAAAAAATTGTGAAAAATTTGTATCAAAAATTCAAGGTTATGAAATAATATTTGAAGATGAAAGATTAACATCCGATACAGCAGAAGAAAATTTAAAAGAACGTAAAATAAACTTCAGAAAAGACAAAGGGTTAGTAGATGTAGAAAGTGCCCGCATAATACTGGAACAGTACTTATCAAGAATAAAATAACAATTTAAAATATAAAGGAGCGAAAAATGGCAGAAGAAGAAAACAATTTGATTGAGCTTACAGATGAAGAAGGCAATGTAATTAAATGTGCATTGTATGATATTATTGACTTTGAAGACAAGCAATATGCAATTTTGGCGGATATATCCGAAGAAGAAGGCGATATGTATGATACTATTATCACTACATACAAAGAGGAAGACGGAACAAGCTATTTTGAAACAATTGAAGATGATGACGAATTTGACAGAGTTTCCGAATATGTTGATAAAATCTTAGACGAAGAAGAATTAGACGAAGAAGAATAATGCTTGAAAAATTTACCGAAAAAGCGCTAAATGTAATTGCAGAGGCACAAAATATTGCAATTTATGACCATTCGGATAAAGTTTTATCCGAACATCTTTTGCTTGCTGTTGTAAAAGAGGCAAAAGGTTTTTGTGCAAGAATTTTTAATTCTTACGATATAACTTATGAACGTTTGGCACAAGAAATTTATATGAGCCTGAACATAGAAGAATCCGATATGACTTCTTCTATACCTTTTAGTGACGATTTTAAACGTATTTTGCAAAGAACAATGGATTTGGTAAATGAATCGGGCAATGCCACAGTTCATTATGAACATATTGTTCTTGCCGTTATAAATGATAAACATTCAAAGATTCCGTCTTATCTTGAGACTTTAGGGTTTGATATTGATAAATCAAGACCATTAATAGAAAAACTGGTTCAAAGAAAAGTAAAAAAAGATTTTCATCCGGAAATCGATGAAAATAAAGAGCCTGAAATTGATTTGACAAAAGAAACGGATACATTGTTTGATAATGCTGAATCCTCTAAAGTTTTAGAACGTGCGGTATCAAAATTATCTACTTCGGGATTTGAAATATTAGGAACAGAACAAATTGTTTCATCAATTTTGGAAGATAAAAATTCGTCATTATCCAAAATTCTTGCGCAATTTGGAATTACCGATACCGAATTTGAAGATAAATTATCAAAAATTCAATCAAGAAGTGCAGAATATGAAGGCAGACAAATCGTATTTACTCCTAATGCTTTTATTGCAATGACATTAGCGCAGCAAACCGCTAAAGAGCTTGGTTCATCGGAAGTTCTGCCCGAACACATGATTTTAGGACTTTTAAAATCAAAAAAAGGTGTTGCATATAATATTTTAAAAGAATTTAAAATTAACGACGATGATTTGGCTCACACTATAATCAAGCCTATTGAAAAAGAAATGCCTGAAACGCTTACAATATTGCGTCTTGCAAAACAAGAAGCAAGAAGAATGGGCAAAAATATTGTCGGAACAGAAATGTTTTTGCTCGGCATAATAGGTGAAGCAACAGGCATAGGAGCAACGGTGTTAAGTGAACTTGAAATTAACATTAAAGATGCAAGAACAGTTGTAGCCCAAACTGTCGGGGCGGGGAATGATTATTCCGACAAAGAAATAGTCTTTACAAAGCGTGCAAAAAGAGTACTTGAAACTGCTTGGGAAATTGCCAAAAAAGCGAATAAAACAAAAATTGAATCCTCTGATTTATTATGGGCAATTACGACCGAAATAAACTCAACTGCAATGCAAGTGCTGGAACAGCTTGGAACTGATGTTCTCGAAATCCGTGAAGGTATAAAAAAACACATTTTTAAAAATTAATTGTAAAGAATTTGATTTTATGAATGAAACAATACAGATAAAAAATTTAATACACACCATCAGAGGTCATAGAGTGATGTTAGATTCGGATCTTGCCTTGTTGTATGAGGTTGAAACAAAGGCATTAAACCAAGCTGTTAAAAGAAATTTGAGAAGATTTCCTTCTAACTTTATGTTTCAGCTTTCTAAAGATGAGTGGTTAAATTTAAGGTCACAATTTGTGACCTTTAAATATGATGTGAGAAAATATACTCCATACGCTTTTACTGAACAAGGTGTAGCGATGTTGTCATCGGTGTTGCGCTCTGAGAAAGCTATACAAATTAATATACAAATAATGAATACATTTGTTCAAATGCGACAATGGGCAGTAGAAAGTAAGGATATATCTCAACGGCTCACTGAATTGGAACATTACTTTATTAAACATTGTAAAGATAATGAGCAAGATGTCAGAAAACTATATGAAGCAATTGCTTTACTTATGGATAGGACAAAACCTACAAAAATAGGTTTTGTAAAAGATGATGATTGAACAAACTATCAAAAAATTTTTGTCGGATTATAGACTCGATTGTGCAGAGAATATATATCTTGTCGCATTCTCAGGCGGATATGATTCAATGTGTTTATTGAATTGCTTAAAGAATATTTCAAACAACAGAATTATTGCAATTCACTTAAACCATAATTGGCGTGGGGATGAAAGTGACAGAGAAGAAAATAATTGCAAAAGTTTTTGTAAAAGAATCGGAGTAGAATTTTACAGCGAAAAATTACCTGACGGAATTTCCTGTACTGAAACGGAGGCAAGAAATTATCGATACGATTTTTTCGAAAAATGTGCAAAAAAATTTTGTTCAGAGATAATTTTTACGGCACACAATAAAAATGATAATGCGGAAACTTTATTGTATCGTATGGCAAAGGGAACAGGAATTGTCGGTCTGCAAGGGATTTCACCAACCAGAGGGTTATATTATCGTCCGCTTTTGTCAACAGACAGAACAACGATTGAACAATATTGCAATGATTACGGTTTAACTCCGAATAATGACAGCTCTAATGCCGATAATATTCACAAACGTAACCTTATACGGAATGAAGTTTTAACAAAATTGAAAGAAATCAATAAAAATGTTATAGATTCACTAAATTCCCTTTCTCAAAATGCAACAGAAGAAGAACAAATTATCAATGAGTATATTGAAATTATAAAAGGTAGAATTTGCGCTAATGATGAATATAACACAAGAGAATTTTTAAAATTATCTGAGCCGGTGCAAATGCGGTTAATTTATAATCTTGTCACTCCTCTTGTGCCGCAGGATTATGACAGGAAAAGAGTCAAAATATTATATAATTTCATACATGAAAATTACACTTCAAAATCAGGAAAAATGTGTTCTGTAACTTTAGATTACGAATTGTTTGTATCGGAAAATCATATAAAACTTTTGAAAAAATATCATAATGAAAAAATTTCAATAAAAATAAATCAGTCCGGAGAATATAAAAATGGAAGAATTACTGTCAATATTTGCGAATGTAATAGAATGCCTGACAAAACTGATAAGCTTTCTGGCGGGATTGTTTACGTGGATTTATCCGCCGTAGATTTTGATTTTGAATTGCGCAATCGCAATGATGGGGACATTATTCAACCTTTGGGAATGAACGGACATCAAAAATTGAAAAAATATCTTAACTCAAAAAAAATACCCAATTACCAAAAAGACGAGTTATTGTTTCTGGCACAAGGCAATGAAATTTTATGGGCAATAAATTTGGGTTTAAGTGATAAAATAAAAGTAAAAAACAAACCGACGCACAAGATTGAGGTAAAAATCAATGGAAATTAAATTAGAAGATTTGAAAGTTTTATTCAGTAAAGAGCAAATAGAAAACAAAGTGCATGAAACTGCACAAATATTGAATGATTTTTATAAAGGAGAAGAAGTTATAGCTGTATGCGCATTAAAAGGAGCAGTTGTTTTTGCTGTTGATTTGGTGCGTCATTTGAATATGCCTTTAAAAATGGAATTTATCAGATTGTCAAGTTATGGTTCTTCTACACAATCATCAGGAAAAGTCAATGCGGTTGATATAAAACTCCCTGATTTGAACGGGAAAAATGTATTGATAATAGAAGATATTGTTGATACCGGTTTGACGGCAAAATTTTTAATAGATTTTATAAATATGAATTTTCACGTAAAATCGTTGAAGTTCTGTTCTTTTCTTGATAAAAAAGTTGCCCGAAAAGTGGATGTTCACCCTGATTATTATTGCTTTGAGGTGGATGATAAATTTGTTGTGGGGTACGGTCTTGATTATGACGGGAATTTCCGCAATTTGCCATTTATAGGATACAAAAAGTAGCTAATATATTGAAAGTTGCGCAAAAATATTATATAATTATATTGGTATATAGTTGAGGACATAGAATGCAAAGAAATAAAAAAGCGTTTACATTAGTTGAAGTTCTTATTACAATCGGTATAATTGGGGTAGTGGCTGCGATTACCATTCCCGTATTAATGCAAAATACCAATTCAAAAAAGTTTACCACTCAATTTAAAAAATCTTTATCTACTCTTAATCAAGCGGCAATCAATGCCCAAGCCCAATATGATATGAATTATTCACTGCTGGACGTTGCAAGCAGCGACAGCAGCTGCGAAACAGATACCCTCGCCGCAAACAATAAAACAATGTGCGGTCTTTTTAATAACACACTGTCAGGTCATACATATCAAGGGGTATACGGCAGTATAGGCGGCGCAAACTCAACAGGAAAATATTCATATACTACAAAGAGTTCGATAGATCCGAGCGGTTTTTTAATTTATGCTCTTGCGGACGGGTCAATGATAGGATTTAATCCCGACGCACGCAATTGTTCTTTGGGAGTCGGGAATGTATTAAACAGTTCAATGCTTGCAAAAACTCCTACAAATTCAGACGCAACAGGATTAGCAAATTGTTTGGGTTTTATAGATGTAAACGGAGTTAATCCTCCAAATAGAGAGGTAACCTGTGCTGATGGCACGACAGAACTGAACCCGTCCTCATTGTGCGAAATAAAATCAACGGGAACATCAGTAGGGGATGTTTATCCTATAGTATTCCATGACGGCACGGTAGAACCCGCAACAAATGCTGCAATGTCTGCATTGTTGGGGGAAGTTGGAAAGGGTAGCGGGGAAGCAGCGACAGGACAGGAAGAACAACAAACTCCAAAATATGACTTATCAACTCCTGAAGGACGTAAGCGAGCCGATGTTGATAATATGGAAAATATAGCAAATGCTTTTAAGAAGGCATTTATTGATAATGAGTTACCAATGGATAATAGTATTGATTCAGTTCAATTTACTGTATATGGTAAAGACAATGGTGGTGACACAAAACTTAGCATAAATACCAAATATTCTGGGGGCAGCATTTATGATGCAATTCAAAGCGGACTTCCTGAAATTATCAAAAATTCCGGTGTTGATTTAGATAATATCAAGGTTAATTCTTCGGACGACAAATGGAAATATGGGTATACAATAAATTATGACAGAAAAACTAATACACTTTCAATTTGGGCAAGAGGGCAAAATGACAATTCTTCAAACGGTATTTATTGGTTTAGGCAAACTGATATAACAGAGTCAGACAGACAGTAATTTCTAATCAAATTACACCCAAACTCTGATTAAACTGTTTATTCCCCAAATATTATCATCATTTTCAAGAGTTTCAATAAATTTTCGGATGGCTTTTTCCTTACAAAGTTCAGTAATAACAGTAATTTGAGCATAATCTTCTTTGAGTTCTTTTTGCACAATGCTTTCAACGCTTATGTGGTTATCCCCGCAAGCAGTACCGATTTTTCCGATTACACCCATTTTATTTTTTGCCTTTATTGAAATATAATATTTGTTCTTTGTTTCTGAAATATCAATCATTTGGGCAGTTTCATTATGATTGCATCTCATCATCGGCAAAATATAATCGGTTTTATCAATTTCGGATACTATAGCAAGAATATCCCCTACAACCGAACTTGCAGTCGGAAATTCGCCCGCTCCGGGACCTGAAAGTGTAACTTCTCCGACAGGGTGACCGTTCAGAGTTACTGCATTTGTTACATAATCAATATGCGCAAGTGTTTTAGATAACGGAACAAGCATAGGATGAACTCTGACATCGGCCTGACCTTCATCATTTAATTCCGCAGATGCAATGAGTTTAATCTTATATCCCATATCATTAGCGGCTTGCATATCTTCAGAACGAATTTTTGTAATTCCTTCCCGATAAACATTTTCAAGCTTAATTCTTTTACCAAACGCAATTGTGGCAAGTGTTGTAATTTTATATGCGGCATCAAAACCTTCAACATCACCTGTAGGATTGGTTTCTGCGTACCCCAAATCCTGAGCTTCGACCAAAACATCATTATATGATGCATTTTGAACATCCATTTTTGTAAGAATATAATTTGTTGTCCCGTTCAAAATGGCTTTAATTTTATTAATCTTATTCCCTGCTAAAATTGTTTTTATAGGCATAATTAGCGGAATTCCGCCTGCAATAGCCGCTTCGTACAAAATTACTTTATTATGCTCCTGCGCAAAATTAAAAAGTTCTTCCCCGTGTTTAGCTAATAGCTCTTTGTTCGCTGTGACAATATGTTTTCCGTTTTCAATTGCTGTTTTAATCAATTCAAATGCAGGTTCAACTCCACCGATAAGTTCGGCTACAATTTGAATTTGCGGGTCATTTACAACTTCATAAGCATTGTCTGTTATGATACTTTCATCAAGATTTTCGATATTTCTTTTCTTTTTTTTGTTGTGTACGGCAATTTTGACAATTTCTATATTGTCGAAGTTTTGCAGTGTTTTAAAAACCCCGCTGCCGACTGTTCCCAAACCGATTAGACCTACTTTGATTTTATTTTCCATAGGTTTAGTATATCATAAGAATTGTTTTTTTAGCAAAATTTTTAATGTAGGGATTTTAATTAAATTGTATGCAAATTAACAGTGATAAAAATTATATTTATTTTTCTTCCTTGAGATGTCCTATTAAACCGTTTAGAATAAAAACATCTAAAGGTTATTTGTATTGCTCGGAAATAGATTATAATAAAGATTATCCGGATAAATTTTATAAAAAAATAGGTAAATTTTATCTGGATATTTTTGCAAATACTTCCTCTCATCCCTTTTGGAAAAAATGCCGTAAACCAAATTTAAATAGAGAAGTTTATGATGACTATATAAATTCAAGTATTGAGAGTTATAAACAATATTTCCAAAATCCTGATACAACCGTTTTACTTGTGCATAACAACAAAAAACAACTTGTTGGGGCGCTTTACTCAAGGTCATTGGAATTGAGTAAAACATTGACGGATAATGATACTTTGTACATTGATTCTCTTGCAATAAAGCAGGAATACAGGGGGAACGATGTCGGGAAAAAGATTTTAAATAAGATTTTGAATACATCAAAAGAAAGATTCGCAGAGGTTTTTCTTGTTGCTTATAAAGAATCTGTAAGGTTTTATGAAAAATTGCATTTTAGCAAAATGAGTAAAAACGAATCTTCACAAACTTTTGCTATCTCAGAACTTGCTAAAGAAAGAATTGACTATCCCGATTATGTGGATTTTATGCAAATAAATTTAAAAGAGCAATCTTCGGACAGATGGTACAATCGGATAAAAAATAACAAATAAATAAAATTTATATTATAATTATTTTAATTTTAGAGGATTAAATTGAATAATTTATTTGATTTTGATAAAAAATTCGGAATAGTTATAGGCACTGATGAAGCCGGACGCGGACCTGCTGCCGGCGGAGTTTTTGCTTCTTGTGTTTATTTTGCTGAGATAAATTCTCGTCTGAAAAAATCACTTGAAAAACTCAATGATTCAAAAAAGCTGTCAAAATCCGCCAGAGAAGATTTATATGAAATTATTTTTAATCATTCAATAAATTCAACCGTCTGTGTGGAAGTCGAAGAAATTGAAAAAATAAATATATTAAATTCTTCTTTAAAAGCAATGAAAATAGCTTGCGAAAACGTAATAAAACAAGCACATTTATCTGATTTTCTGACAATAATTGACGGCAATCGGCTGATAAAAAACTATGATTACCCTCAAAAATTTATTATAAAGGGTGACGGAAAATCCGCATCAATTGCGGCTGCAAGTATTCTTGCAAAAGTATCTCGTGACAGATATATGGAAGAACTGAATAAACAATTCCCTCAATACGGTTGGGCTCATAATGCAGGATATCTTACAAAGGAGCACCTTGATGCTATTGACAAATACGGATTATGCAAATATCACAGACCGTCCTTTTTAAAAAAACATTTTGAGAAGCAGCTCACTTTATTTTAAGTGAATAGTGAATTGTGAACGGGGAATAGTCATAATTGATGTTAAAGCCCATTTTCAATCTATAAGCCTGTAAAGGTCTATTCACTTCCACTACTCACTTTTTACTTTTCAAAAGTTGCGATATATTACGAATTTTCCTAATTTTTAAATATCTGCTAAAATTTTGATGGAGGAATGTGACTTTTTCACTAAATACATTAAAACATAATATAGCAGGGTGAAGAAGTTAGTCTTAAAAGGGTAGTATGGCAATTAATACTAATAATATACAAGATTCAATATCTACAAAAGAGTTGTATAGAGAGTACAACTGGTATCAAAATGCGTTTTCTTCGGTTTTGCAGGAGGCAAGTGACAATTTCTTTACTCAAAATTTTAAAATTGAATTTATAGGTTTAAGTAAGAACATAAATTGTCTTTTAAATAATGAAGCTTGCTTTGTTACTAAAATCAAAATTGATGCGGAATATGACATATTTTTCAGATTGACGGAAAAGGCAATTGATATTATCTTGGAAAAGATTTTAGGCAAATCAAAAAATAAATTCGGCATAAATAAGATATCTGAACTCGAAGCAAAGATTATAACCTCATTTAACGGTTTTATTTATGATGCATTAAAACCAAAAATGAATGTTCCCGATCCGACTCAATTGAAAAGAACTAATTTTGATATGGTCAATTTAACGTTTATATTAAAAGATATTGAGCCTGAAGCAAAAAATGCGGGAAAAATTATCGTGACTTTGCCTCTTGCTCTTTTAAATCCGGAACGAATAGAATCGTCGGGAAATACATTTAATAATACTGATTTCCCAAACAGTGAAATTTTTGTAAAAGTAATTATGGGGAATATGAGATTCCCGCTATATGATATAAAGACTCTTGAACAAGGTGATGTTGTAGTATTTGAAAACAGTGATATTCACAAAATGACGTTATCTGTTCAAGATGAATTATTGGAAATAAATCTGAATCCGAACATGGATTTGATGATACCGCAAGATGATGATACGGAAGGAGATAATATGGCTGCTCGTAATATATGGGACAGTATAGAAGTTGAAATGAATGCCGAATTTGATGCCGTAAAAATAA
>CACXFH010000008.1 GCA_902766975.1 uncultured bacterium
AAGAGTAACCGGATACCTTTTTTATTAAAGAGTGGTGTGGGGTATAACACTCATCGAAGACCTATTTGGGTCTATAGGATTCTCCTACTACTATTGTAACATATTTTAATATATTTTTCCAGTGCTTTATGTCCTTTAATAATAATAATTTTACAAAACTAAATAGTGGCAAATGTACACTATTTAAGGGTTGTAGCTTATACACTAAATATTTAGCCGTTCATCCTATTAAAAATATCAAAATTCATGATATAATAAAATTGCCGTGCTCCATGGGGTGTTGCGAGCCCTCGACCCGAAGCTTATGCGGGGTGCAGAGCCTGTTGTGAGGGCTTTGCGGGAGTGATTGAATATAATATAATTGTTGATAACAATGCTTGTTGCGGCGTAAAATTTCGAACCGTGTCAGGGGGGAAACTCAGCAGCACTAAGAAAACCTTTGCGGGTGCAGCATTCATTGAAGGAGAAAATATTACAGGATTTTACTTTTGCAAATTTCGATAGACAGTGGCACGGTTTTTTAGGTTTAACTGTTAAGTGGTCTAATGGTTTAAAGGTAAAAGTAATAAATTTATAATTTCCAAAGTATAAAATAGTGTAATTTTTTGTGTATAAAGGAGTTTACAATGACGAATTGTTTGGATTTTTATCGTTGTGATATTTGCGGAAATATTGTTCAGGTGTTACACTCAGGGGAAGGTGACCTTGTGTGTTGCGGTCAACCTATGATTTATTTGCAGCCTCAGACAACAGCTGATGAAAAAAAAGAAAAGCATGTACCCGTATTTATTAACGAAAATTTAGTTCAGGTAGGGACCGAACTTCATCCTATGATTAAAGAGCATCATATTGAATTTATTGAAGCTGTCAGTCCTGATAGAAAAAATATTCAAATAAAATTTTTAGATATAGAGCAACTTCCTCAAATGAACTTAAATCAAGTCGAATATAATAAATTATTCGAATATTGTAATTTGCATGGACTTTGGGTCGGCGGGGAATAAAAGAAAAAGGACGAGATACGTCCTTTATATACAGTTGTGGTTAAATAAATTTTTATTTGTTAGGAATGCCTAACATTATATATAAAATTTTTTCTTAGCTTTCTTTATTGTTTCTATATCCTATACCTGCTCTGTAGCCTGAAATTGAATATAACAGTGGTAATGACGGTTCAATCCATTTTAAACCGGATAATAATGATATTGTTGCTATATCGTCTGTGTGTAAACTTAAATCAAGTAATTCAGGGGTTCTTGTGTCGTTTTTAGAATCTTTTGGAACCAGCGGATTTATAATTTTTTTACCTATATAATTTGCAATTACGCTTCCGCCGATTACACCGGTTAATAGTATTCCTCCAAGCATACCAAGGCATCTTGCCGATTTCGATTTAATATTCATTTTTTCCAGAATTCCAAGGGCTGCACCTGCTCCTATATTACAAAGAAAAATATTCGCAAGATATTGATATACCCCCTCTTTTAGTTTATTTGGCACTTTGTCTTTCCATTTTGATTCTGTTAATTTATCGCCTATAATGCCGCCTGCGATTCCTCCGGCTACGGGAACTGCGCCGTAAACTGAAAGCCAACCGATTTCTCTAAATATATCCTTTGAGCAAACATTATTTGGTGGCGGTATTAGTTTATTTGCGATATCTGTATGCTTTTTATTCCCGAATAGTGTTTTTACTTCTTTTAATGAAAGAATTTCTGTTTTAGCTTTTTGTAAAATATTTTGAATTGTTTCACTGACTTCATTATTTTTTAAATATTCATTAACTATTTTCGTATTATTCTTTTTTATTTGCGAAAGAGTTTTTGAGGCTGTTCGTCCTGTAATATATGATGCGATTTTTGGAGCTGTTGCGGCTGATATCGCCGTTACGGCAAGAGTTGTGCCAATTTTAAGCGCATTTTTTTTACGCTCTTTTTGCGGTGAATTTTTAATTGTGTTAGCAAACACCGCACCTGCTCCAAGAGTTAACATTGCGGGTACATTTTTATTTATTTTTGCGGTTAATAACGGTTGATCAAGGTATTTGCCTATTGCTTTTATCGGGGACATTATTTTTTACTTTCTTCCATGTATATTTCTAAAATTTGTTTGTGTTTTGAGAAAAATTTACTAAATTTTTCCATTTTATCTAAAATACTTTGAGAAATTATATGTTCTATTTTACATGCATTTTTGCTTGCTTCATCTGGATTTATATTTAAAACATTCTCAAAAAAATCTTTTAAAATGTGATGCTTCGCGTAAACTCTGCGTGCTTCTTCTTTTCCTGATTCAGTAAGAAAAATTGTTTCGTAACTGTTATATTTAATTAAACCTTTTGATACAAGTTTAGACAGTGCTTCTGAAACAGATGCTCTTGATATATTCATTTCTCTTGCTAAATCTGCGCCTTTCAAGGTTTTACCGTTTTCGGAAGCTATATATATTGTTTCAATATAATCTTCCAAACCTGACGAGAGCGTATTCAACATTTTTCCTCCTGCAAAATAATTGTAAGGTAAACCTAACACTTTGTCAACAAAAATTTTTATTCTGATTTTGGTTTATGTTAATTTCGCAATTTTTAAGCTGAATATATCTTCAATATTTAGTTTGTTCAGTATATCCGAAATCAAAATATCTGCGGGCAAATTTTCAAAATTATCATAATGCGGCAGAGTTCCAAGCACCTTAGCTCCCGTATATTCTTTTATCAGATGCGGAAAATACTTAATTTCAATATCATTAGAGCCCATATTGTAATCATTAACTATGACTCCTGACAGATTTACGTGTTTTGAGTAAATATAATTTATTCCGCTTATAGCCTCATCTGTTTTTGTTATGTTCGGATTTATTACTAAAATTACGGGTAAACCAAACTGTTTTATCAAATCGATTTCCGTTTTTTTCTCATCAATGGGGGAGGATATGCCGTTGCACCCTTCTACAATGTGACATTCCGTCATCATGATATTTGTTTTATAGTCGTGCATAATTGTCATTGTATCAATGTTTTTAATTCCTTCATTATATGCTCCAAACAACGGACCGGATGGGCTTTGGAGTTTATAGGTCGAAGAAACTTTTATATGCTTATCAATTTTAGAAATTATTTCGGTGTCGGAATTTAGCATATTATAACCCGTTTGAATCGGTTTATAATAGCTTACGGCATAATTAAGGCTTTGCATTGTACCTGCAAGCCCCGAGCATATCAGAGTTTTCCCTGTTCCTTTCTTTAATCCGGCTACATAAACGCTTAACATGTCATCATAATATCATGACTTGTTATTGATTGCAAAATAAACTTCTTTCAATCGCTTTTTTGTGATATGTGTATAAAGTTGAGTTGTTGAAACGTCGCTATGTCCTAAGAGTTCCTGCACTACTCTCAAATCCGCCCCGTTTTCAAGTAAATGTGTTGCAAATGTATGCCGTAGCGTATGCGGTGAAATATGTTTGTGTATTTTTTCGCCCAATTTTCTTATAAAATTGTAAACATCCTGTCTTGTTAGAAATTTTCCGTTATTTTTTATAAACAATTTTTTAGTGTTTAATCCGTATTTTGTTATTATAGTATTTCTTGTGTTCAAATATTTATTAATAGCATCTTTAGCCTTATTTCCAAACGGTATAATCCGTTCTTTTAAACCCTTGCCGAAGCACTGGATATATTTTGATTTTATATCTATATCGCTTATTTTTAAATTTACAAGTTCGGAAACTCTTAATCCGCAGTCATATAATAATTCTACTATTAGATTTTGTTCCGTATTTAAATCCGAGTGAAAAATTTCTTTAATTTCTTGAACGGTCATGACTTTTGGAAGTCTTTTAGGGAGTTTGGGTTGTTCTAAAAATGCAGCAGGATTGTTTTTTATGTATTCATTACCGCTCAGCCATCTGAAAAATCCACGTAACGATGCAATTTTGCGGACAATAGAACGCGGATTAAGATTATCCCCTCTTAAATTCATAATGTAAGTGTTTAATGTATTACGGCTTATATCGTATATGTTTTCAATATTTTTATCCGAGCAATAATTTAAAAATGATATCAAGTCCCTGCGATAGGCATTGATTGTATTTAAGGATAACCCCTTTTCTACCTCTGCGAATTCAAGATATTCACTAAGCAATTGTATATCCATATTGAGTGCCCATTTATTATTAAACCTTTTCTGCCATATTTGCAAGCTTGAATAAAAAATCGTCTTTTGTGCTGTTTTTGAAACCTTCAGGAATAAAGTTTCGTTTAAAGCGTTCTATTGCATATCTGTCTGTCATTCCCGAAATATAATCAACCACTACTCGTTGAGCTTTATCAGGAGGGCAAATATCTTTTATCATGTCCATATAGAGATAATAAAGTTCTCTGACAACGTGACGGGCTTTGTTTTCTTCGAGTTTTGCGGGAGATTCAATATATACATTATCAAACATCCAACTGCGGAGTTTTGTTGTATATTCCCACCCTTCTTCACTCATTGACACTTCAGGTTTGCCTATGGAATTAAAAACAATTTCATTAATCATTTTTCCAAGTCTTGCACTTGGGTCGGATGAAAAATATTTTATGCAATCTTTGGGTAAATCACTTTCAGAAATTACTCCTGCTCTTATGGAATCTTCAATGTCGTGATTTATATATGCAATTTTATCTGCAAGCTGAACCGCTTTAGCTTCAAGTGTTAACGGTTTAAATCCCCAACTGTGTGTTCTTATGCCATCTATTGTTTCCTGACACAAGTTAAGATTTTCAAGAACTTCTACAACTCTTACGCTTTGCAAATTATGGAAGAATCCGCCTTTTACCAGTTCGTTTAGGACTCCTTCTCCACAGTGCCCAAACGGGGTATGTCCGAGATCATGTCCCAGTGCAATTGCTTCTGTCAAATCTTCATTCAGGTTCAATGCTCTTGATATTGTCCTTGCAATTTGTGACACTTCCAGTGTGTGAGTCAAACGTGTTCTAAAATGGTCGTCAAAAGGTGATAAGAAAACCTGTGTTTTATGTTTTAAGCGGCGGAATGCTTTTGAGTGCAGAATTCTATCTCTGTCACGTTGAAAATCTGTTCTCAGTTCATCCTTATCTTCAGGATATTTTCTACCTGAAGTCATATCTGTTTTTGTTGCAAATTCGCTTAAAAATTTATGTTCTCTTTTTTCTAATTGCTCTCTTATACTTTCTGACATGAAAACCTCACTTTATCATATTTTAAATAAATAAAGCGTGATTGTTATCATTTTTTTAGAGTATTTTATGCTGCTTGTTCGTTCTTTTGTTTTTCTTTAGGCTCTATATATTTGCCTGTTTTCTTTAAATGATTTTCATACAAGTTGTTGACAAACGAGCCTATTCTGTTTGCTGCAATAGAAGAAATCGTGGCAAATGCAAGTGATTTTGTTCCTGCAAAAAGTCTTGCATTCCCATAAAGCGAAACCCCAATTCCTACAAGCGCAGGAATTCCGTATTTTAAAGTAATTGCTGTGCGCTCCTGAGAGTTATCCGATTTGCCAAGGTAATATGTAAGGGTCCCAAGTCCGCCTAATACCGATAAAATATCTGTCGGGGCACTGCCCATAGCAAGATCTCTGGCTTTATTTATAAAATCTTCCGTTTCCAGTGTTGAGGATTTATTTAATTTCTTTATTGCTCCACGGTATTCTTTTGCGATTTGCTCATATTCTTCTTTAGGCAACAAGGCTTTATATGCCTCCAAAATGTCCTCAACATGCCCTTGTTTATAATTTTTATATAATTCTTTTAATTCGTTTAAGCTGTTTCTCAAATCTAAATTTCTGTCGCTTGGTACAAATAGTCGTTTTATCTCTGCTTCAAGAGCAGAAATATCTGCCAGCATTACATTACGGTCTGTTTTGCCTGTTTTTGCAAAGTTCTTCAGATTATCACGAATTCTGTTTAGTGCCTGAAGTGCCAGTTTATCCTCAATAGAAAAATACGATGCTATCTTCATAATTTTTGTATCCGCATCTTTGTATAAATCGGAAGGGGTATAGGAGATTTTTTGCTTAGCTTGGTTTATTTGTTTTTGAATTTGCAATTTATTTGGAAGCATTTTTGCTTCCGCCACAAAAGTATTTAGCGTATCTTTTGATAAAAACCACAACGGTCCTTTTTCGTCAAAGGATTGTTCAAGTTCTTTTGTTATTTTTTTTATTTCTACATATCTTGCTTGTCTTACGCTATCGCTGAAGTTTTCTGTCAGTAATTTATTCGTTTCTGAGTTCTTATTTTCTATAAGCGTCAGCCACTCAGTTTTGCTTAAAGTTTTGCCGTTTATTGTTATAGGTTTTGATAAATCCCCTTCTTTATTTAATTTCGCAAGAATTGTTTGATTTTTTTTCTGTAAATTCTTAAAATTGGCAAATGTTTTAGAATATGACTTTGATACTGTTTTTAATCCTAACTTTTCAAATAAGTCTGTAATTTTATTGTGTATTTTGCGGGTATAGTTCCAATTTCTGTTCCCGCCGTACATAAGTTTTTTGAAGGTAAAGTCTTTTATTGTTGTAAAATTGTTTACAGCCTGCGATTTATTCACAAGATAATCGATTTTGCCCAACATAAATTCATATACCGATGCTCCGGTACCTGTCAGTTTTGATTTTTGAACCTTGCGTTCAAGATATATTTTTAACGACTGGAATCCTTTTGCCAGTCCCTTAGGACCTCCTCTTAGGAAGAAAAATATTGTGCCTGCTGCAAGTATTGTTGCTGCCGCAATTGAAGTCCCTATAATTTTTAAATTATTTGTTTTCCTTGCTTCATCAGGATTTAAAATAATTGTATCAGGCAAAATTGAACCGAGTGGTGTATTTTGATTATTTATTATTTTTTGTGTTTTGGGGGCAAGCCAGAAATCTGCCCCGTTGCGCTTTGTAATTGCACCAAACGGATTTTGTTTTTGATATTCTAAACTGTTAACAGAATTTATCATTACACTTGCCTTCATTAATATTAAAACGAAGGAATATCAATTATTGCCAAACTTATTGAAATAATGAAGTTATATTAAGGAAAAAGCTCTTTATCTATAACTTTTGCTGCTTCAAGTGCTGAATTTTTATCAGATAATAATTTTGCTACATTGCTAAGTTCGCTCACCATAATGAGCCTTTTGGTACTGTCGTATAAAATATTTTCTATATTCTTAACTATTAACTCCGGTTTTGCATCTTTTACTATCAATTCAGGAATAATAAATTTGTTTGCAATAATATTTGGAAGTGAAACTTTATCTATACATCTGACAAGCAGGTATATCCAGTAGAAAAATTTCGGTGCATTGTATGCAATTACCATCGGAGTATGATATAAGCATGCTTCAAGGGCAACAGTGCCGGAAGCTAATATTAAAGCATCAGAAACGCTTAATAGTGCCTGATTATCGCCTTTGATTACTTTAAGGTCGCTATCTCCAAAGTATTTATCGTAAATTGTATCCGAAATATTCGGCGCTTGAGATATACAAAATTGTAAATCGGGGTGTTTTTTCTGTAAAATTTCAACAGACTTTTTAAATATTTTCATCAGATATTTAATCTCAAAAACTCTTGACCCGGGGAAAACCGAAACAAGTTTTTTATTCATATCCAAATTGTATTTTTCAAAAAATCCTTTTTTGTAAGCAGGAGCGCTTAGACTGTAGCCAAGCGGATGCCCGCAATAATGCACATCTATCCCGTAACTTTTATACAAAGGTTCTTCAAACGGAAATATGCATAAGACTTTATCTATATATTTTTTTACACGTTTAATTCTGTATTGTCTGCTTGCCCACAATTGAGGCGGAATATAATAGAATATTTTAATTCCCGCTTCTTTCAGGTATTTTGCAATCCCTAAATTAAATCCGCCGTAATCAACAAGTAAAACCAAATCAGGTTTAAATTCTTCTTTTAAATATTTTACAAGCTTTTTGCCCAATACGTAGTGATGCCATATAATTTGTGGTGATAACCCAACTGCGGATAAATTTTTTATATGCTCAAAAAGTTTTACCCCTTGTGCTTTTAAATTATCTCCGCCTATTCCTTCTATGATGTAGTCATCGCTAATCTGCTTCAACATTTTTACTACATTTGAAGCGTGTATTTCTCCCGAATATTCACCTGTGACAACAAAAATTTTTTTCTTCATATTAAACTGCCATTATTACAATATTATGTCTATTTGCGTATTCTATAACTTTTTCCTGATCAACTATAATGGTTTCGTTTGCTTCTACTGCGATTAGAGCTGCTTTACGTCTGCGCATTCCTTTAAGAGTTCTCATTCCGATTGCAGGAATATCAAATCGTTTGTCTTGATTTGGTTTTGCGACTTTTACTATGACTGCTCCTGATTTAGCAAGTTTTGAGCCGCGTTTTATGCATTCATCCGTCCCTTCAAGGGCTTCAACTGCCATAATCATTTTATCTTTAATAACAACTGATTGCCCTACATCCAAACGCCCCATTTCTTTGGCAAGCCAGAACCCGTAATTTACATCGTCCATTTGCTCTTTTGTGGGTTTATGTATTCCCAAAACTCCGGCAGGTATCATAAGGTTTTTGATAAAGATAGTTTGATCCAGTACCTGTATTCCTATTTGAGCCAACTGATCGACAATCATCAACATTACCTGATCATCGTTTAATCTTATTGCTGCTTTTATAAAATCTTTAGCCCTTTGATCAAATTTATTCAGTTTTAAAAGAACTTTTTTGTGTACTTTTCCTAAAAATGTTAATTGCTTTATACCTTCTTCTTTTAAAATAGATTCAATTCTGTTAACTTCTCCCGGGTGGCATGAATATATTTTGGTACAGTATTTTTTTAGTTCGTTATAATTGTCATCCGCAAGAGAAATACAAACAACATCAAAACCATTTTCTTTTGCATGTTGAGCCATTTTTATAGGTAATATTCCGTCACCTGCTATTAGTCCTTGTTTACTTTCTAATGTTATATTCACGACTATCCCTCTTTATATTATTTTATCTTAAAGAATCAATTTCTTCTACCTGATTGTCTGATAATATTTTAGCACCTCCAAGAATTTTTGAAAGTACCAATGTTTGTGCGTAAGTTTCGCAAAGTTCTATATTTAAATATGCATCTTTAAGTGTTTCTCCGCCCGAGATAACTCCGTGGTTTTTCATTAAAACTACTTTATAATTGTCAAAATATTTTGCTGTTTCTCCAACAAGCAATTTTGACCCCGGTAGTGCATATTCAGCCAATGGAATCTCTCCGAACATAAAAACAATTTCCGGTAAAACTTTTTCTGTGATTGCGATACCGCTTGCTGCAAAAGATGTTAAATAAGGAGAGTGAAAATGACATATTGCACCTATATCAGGTCGTTTTTTGTAAAATTCAATATGCAAAAATTTTTCACTTGATGCTTTTTTGCTTCCTTCTATAAGATTTCCTGCAAAATCAATTACGCATATATCTTCATTATTTAGGAATGAATTCGCACTGCCGGATGTTGTAATAATAATTTTATCATCACAACGAACAGAAATATTTCCTGAAATCCCCGGAGTAAGATTTCTGTTCCCTGCAATTCTTCCAAATGAAATTATGTCATTTTTAATATCTTCAAACATTATTCAATACGCTCCTTATCAGGATCTTCAAGCTCTATCACTCGGGCATATTGCAGAACATTACTTTTTGCTGCAGACCTTTTGAAAGGTACAAATCCAATTGAATTTTCGTTTGTATCATAATCTACGGGCGGGACGTAAACTACTTGGTCTTCTGGACGCGTATCTTGCCCTAATCTTTCAGGATTTTTTATAATCAATTTGTCATATTTTATGGTTGTGCCTTTAGGGTTGAAACCTATATCAACGCCAAAATAAGTTCTTTCTCTTATAAAGTCATAACCTAACACAATCTTCAAATCATCAGGTCCGAGAGCAACAAGAAATGCGTTTTCTTGAAACATTTTGCCGTTTGGCGCATCTTTAGTCAAATTCAAATATGATTGCCACATAACAGTGATATATTTGTTCAAACGTAATCCTTCAGATATGTGTAAGCCGCTTTTACCGTATCTGTAAGCATCAAAACGCGGCATTGGTGTATGGTCGTCATATCCTGAAAGATAATATGTGACATTTTGAACCCAATTTTTATACTGTGTATATAAAGTCGGACCGCCTTTTACCACGAATTGAGTATCTCCTGTGCCATAAAGTGCTGCAGAACCCTGCATAATCACTCCTAATCTTAGTCTAAATCTTTGTTGCTTATTCTGGTATGAATACAAACTTTGGTTTATCTGAGCCATATATTTTGTACGTAGGGTTGCCATATTTGTACTGTTTTTAAATTTTTCCCCATATCTGTTTTCATCATTCTCTTTGGTAAACCCGAAACTTGCTCTGTGAGCAAACGACATTGAACGATTCCCACCCAAAAATCCGGGAAATACTTTTGATTTATTATAAACAAGTTCTGCAATATACTTGGGCATACGTCCGCCTAAGAACCAATCATTTACATAGGAATTGTATGCATATTGCAAATATAAATTGTCATCCAAATACTGTCTGCCGTTTAGCATAAAGACGCTTCTTCTGGTTGAATAGCCGATTTGAGTGTGATTATAAGGGGTTGAATATTTTAGCATTCCGCCTATACCAAAACCGTTTTTATAAGTAACCATTGGTATAGCTTTCATAATAGAATTAAACGGTCCGGGGAAAACGACTCCCGGTCCTATAAACATCCCCATTTTAGGATCCGAGCCTAACTCGGGATAATTTGCCTCAAAAAACTCTCTGTTTTTATCGGCGTATATTTTCATTGAAGGCCATTTTAAATAATATTTATCATTCCTTCCAAGTCTCAAATTCTTTATCTTTATAATATCGTAATTCTTTCCTGCATCAATTTCCAATTTGGAAACTTTTATATCCAATGCGTGGTCCGGTTTACCAAAAAACAGAGCTTTTTGATCCTCGTTTAAAATCATATCCGACATTCTCGGACCTATAACTTCAGAACGCATTCTATATATATGTTCTATTTCTGAATACAGTGTTCCGTTATTAAAAAATAACGTCCCGTCTTTTTGTAGTCCGTGCTCTGCTGTTAAGTTTAAATCCGTTGTTTCTGCAAATATATTATCTGCATCTATTGTTTCTTCGTTGAGATTCACAACAAGATAATCAGCATGAGTTGTTTTTCCGTCTTTTATTATAACAACATTCCCGTTTGCTTTGAGTATATTGCCCTGATCATCATAGGTCATAATATCTGCAATAATTTTTGTTTGCTGTGGCGGTAAAAATAATATCGGTCGCCCTGTTGCAACCATTTCTCCGGTGCGTTTGTCAAAATTGATATTTGCAGCATCAAGCAAAAGTTGCTTTTCAACATTTTCTTCACTGATTCCTGCTTCTAAAGATACTGTATCTGAGGTCTCAATATTTGCGACATTATCAATAGAATCGGATATCGCATTTACTGATTTTTCGTTATTCAATGATTCTTGCGGCTCTGTTTTTTTCTTTTGCCAGAATTTTACTTTTGATGATTTATCTGCCGATAATTGTTTATGTGCCATTTCTCGGTATTTAAATGTTGTTTTTAATCGGACTTTTTTGAAAAATGGCATTCTGTTATAATTTGTATCAGATGATTTGTATTGAGCAGAATCAAAACCGCTGCCTAAATCTATAGAATCATCAAATCCGTTTAAAAAATTAATTACTTTATCAGGTCTGTTACTGCGGTAAATTACGTCCTCTTGTTCCGACACAACAGGGTCTGCCTGATTTATGACAGGAGCCGGCATCATAATAAAATTGTCAATTGGATCTATTGAATGCGCCGGAGCCATCCCGAATAACATAAATGAAATTATAAGAATTATATTTTTTTTCAATTGTTTTTCCTTTATCTTACGTAATTTAGCGGATTAACGGGTTTACCGTTTACACGAACCTCGAAGTGGCAATGCGGGCCTGTGCTGTATCCAGTTGAACCTTCTCTGCCAAGTGTTTGCCCTTTCTTTACCATCTGACCGTTTGAAACTCCGATTGACGACATATGTGCATACAATGTGGTAATTGGCTGACCGTTTACTACTCCGTGGTCTAAGATTACAACTTTTCCGTAACCGCCGTACCAACCCGAATATATTACCTTGCCGTCATTAGAAGCCCTGATTGCTCCTCCGTTCGGTCCGCCTATATCAATTCCCGAATGGAAAATTCTGCTTTTAAATATAGGATGAATTCTATGACCAAACGGTGATGTTATAGGACCGGAAATCGGTCTTATAAATCCAGTTGACGTAATTTTCACTTGTGATGTGCCGCCGGTGTTCTTTGACAGTTTTGCAATCATACTTTGAATGTTTGCCGATTGCCTTGCAAGTTCTTTTTCTGTTTTTTCGTAGTATGCTTTATCTTTCTTTAGTCTTTCTATCATAGATTTGTTTGCGGCGATTGAGTTTTGTATAGATGCACGCTGGCTGTTTATTTCTCTTATTGAAGATTCTATCATTCGTTTCTGCTTTTCAACCTGAGCCTTTAAAGCTGCAATGTGCTGCGCCTTGGCTTTAAGAGATTGAATACGTTTATAATCTTCCATTATTACTATTTTTTCAAAATAAAATATATCCAATAAAGCATTTACATCTCTGGCATATAGTATAGATTCAAACATTCCTGTTCTTTGATGCATAAATACTTGCCTGATTCTTAGTTTCATTTCAGCATCAAGTTTTTGGAATTCCGCAAGTGCGTGATTTAATTGAACCTCCATAGCAGAGAGGTTGGTTACGAGGTTGTTATATCTTATTGTATTTTCCTGAAGTCTTGTGTGGGCAACTTCAAGACGCTGCTGATTTGAATTCAGCTTGTTTTGTTCTCTGCGCAAGCGTAAATCTGCGTTTTTTTTCTGCTGTTGAAGATAGTTTCTTTTATCATTTGTTTGGCGCAATTTTTGTTTTAACTGGGCTGAAGATTGAGCCGGTGCAGCGCAGCAAAACTCACGGGGCACCCCCGTAATTCCAACTATTACCAAGCATACAAATATATATTTAATTAAAGTTTTTATCTTCATACTTTGATTATTTCATTAAAGATACTGCCATAAATAACATAGACCCGAAAGTCCACAACAAGAAACAAGTTCCCATTACTATTATAAAGGCTTTTTGGTGTTTTCTGAAAAATTCCATAGTTACTCCCCTATGGTTAATATTTTACTATCAATATTTGGAATATGCAAGAAAATTAACTAAATAATACACATAAATTAAAATTGAAAAAGCCCTTCAAAAATTTGAGTAAATTCGTCACTATTTATTACTTTGCAAGCTTTGTCGTTCAAAATGATTTGTAAAAGTTTTAAGTCTGAAAAAGTCATTTTATTGAAATTCGGGAATTCAATTTGTTCCGGATTTTTCAGCATCTTTTTATCTCGGTTGCTTTCCTGTAAAATATTATCTCCGACGTATAAAAGTTGTTGTTTTGTAAATTCGCATCTTACTTTTGGCGCGAATCCGAAAACTTGTGCAGTATCAGGTTTTATTCCGTATTCATCATAAAAAGATGAACCTGTTCCATTAATATTTGCTTCAAAATTCAATATGCATTTGTTATTTACCCAACCTAAAATGTCAATCGTATAAGTCATATCCATACCCATATATTCGGTTGTAAGTGTTTCTTTATAAGGTTTGCACATTGTTATGGGGTGGTTATATTGTATTGGACGGGGGTGGGGTTCATTTATATGCGCAGGGGGGCTGATTTCTTCTTCCTCGTGATATGAATCGTTTGGTGTCGTGTAATTAAATTTATACTTGTTTTCTTTAGGCAGGACGATTGGTATTTTATCATTATTGTTGCGATTTATATTTGTACCGTAGGTTATTTCGTTATTACGGTTGTCATAAGATTGTGAATTTTCATCACTCAATCTAAATTCCGGATTTAAGGGGGATTTAGAGATTTCGGAGTTATTTTTATTGTTAGAATTTTGTCTTTGTGAGTAATCTTGCGTAGACTCAGAGATTTGCGTACTGATTTGAGGTTGTTTTCTTTGCGTAATAAC
>CACXFH010000009.1 GCA_902766975.1 uncultured bacterium
ATATTAAGATTTTGCCAACTGAAAATGTTTGTTATAATATAGTCGGGTAGATTAATAATTTACTTTTAGGGATGTAGAAAAAGGATTATTTAATATGACAGTTCAAGATTGGTTTGAAAAGCGTAAAGAAGCTCAAATTCAGCGCAGAGCCCTTGAAGCCAGAGTTGAAATTGAAGCTAATCCGGATTTATGGACAAAATGTGTTCATTGCGGGGCGCAATTACTGAAAAAAGATATAGAAGATAATTTGATGGTTTGTCCTGCTTGCGATTATCATTTCAGAGTTAATGCAAGAACAAGAACAGAACAATTGTTTGACGAAAATACTTTTGAAGAAATGTTCTCAGATATTAAACCGACAGATCCGTTAGAATTCGTTGATACAGAAAGTTATCGTGACAGAGTTGCAAAAGCTCAGGAAAAAACAGGTTTAAACGACGCAGTTATAACAGGAATTGGCAATATTGACGGACATAAAGTTGCCGCTGCAATTATGGATTTTGATTTTATGGGCGGTTCAATGGGAAGTGTTGTCGGGGAAAAAGTTACACGCATTATAGAAAAAGCCATTGAATTAAGATTACCGGTAATTGCAATCACATCTTCAGGCGGAGCAAGAATGCAGGAAAGCGCATTAAGCCTTATGCAAATGGCTAAAACTTCCTGTGCTTGTGCAAGACTTGATGAGGCAGGTTTATTATACATAAATGTAATTACTGACCCGACATTTGGCGGAGTAACGGCAAGTTTTGGAACATTAGGAGATATTATTATTGCAGAACAAGGCGCAAGAGTCGGTTTTGCAGGACGCAGGGTAATTGAACAAACAATCAGACAAAAATTGCCTGCTGATTTCCAAACTGCAGAATATTTGATGAAATACGGTCAGGTTGATGTGGTTTCATCAAGAAAAGATTTAAAAAGTGTTTTAGCAAATATATTGGCTATGCACGAATAAAGGAGCCTAAATATAAATGAGTACATCGTTAGATTTTGAAAAACCAATATTAGAAATTCAAAAGAAAATAGAAGAACTAAAAGAAATGAGCATAGACTCAGGTAAGGATTTAAATAAAGTGATAGAAACATTAGAAAGAGAAGCAGAAGATTTCAAAAAGGAATTATATGAAAATCTTAATCCTGCTCAAAAAATGCAGATAGCACGACATCCCGAAAGACCAAAATTTCTGGATTATGTAGATTTAATGACTACCGATTTTGTTGAACTTCATGGTGACAGAGTCGGAACGGACGACAGAGCCATTGTAGGCGGTCTTGCTAAAATTGACGGTCGCCCCGTAATGATAATCGGAACAATGAAGGGTAAATCAACAAAAGAAAACCTTGAATATAACTTTGGTATGCCGCAACCTGAAGGATACAGAAAAGCTCTCAGACTTTTCTATCATGCCAATAAGTTCAATATTCCTATTGTTACTATTATTGATACTCCGGGGGCTTATCCGGGGATAAGTGCTGAAAAACACGCTCAAGGAGCAGCTATTGCGTACAACTTAAAAGAGATGCAAAAATTGAGAGTTCCGGTTATTGCTATTATTTCAGGCGAGGGTTGCAGCGGAGGCGCTTTAGGACTTGCTGTTGCAAATAAAGTATATTTGCTCGAACACGCTTATTATACAGTAATTTCACCGGAGGGATGTGCGTCCATTTTATGGCGAGATGCTTCTAAAAATCTCGAAGCTGCAACCGCATTAAAAATTACCGCACCTGATTTGATGAAATTCGGGATTATTGACGGCATGGTAAAAGAACCGACAGGCGGCGCTCATACAGATTACGAACAAACAGCAGCTAATTTAAAAGAAACAATACTAAATGCGCTAAAGGATTTAGAAGGCATGTCCGGCGAAGAATTAAGAAACCAGCGCTACGACAAATATCGTGCAATGGGTGCATTTATTGAATAATATTTCTCCCTCACCCCATAGGGGAGAGGGCAGGGCGAGAGGCTACATTGGATAAAACTTATTATGAATTACAGCTAAAAATTAATCCTGCGATGGAAGATTTAATTAGCGAAATCTTCTTTGATAATTTTGATTGTGAAGGGGTAATTTTAGCCGAAGAAACCTACAAAGACCTTGAAATGGTCAATACAACCGAAGGAACTTTGCGCATATTTTTGAAAAACGATGAATCATTTGAAGATATGCAATATGATATTGAAAATGTCTTAGATTTATATAGGGAAGAATTTTCTAGCAGGGGATTAACTCCTTTTGAACTTGGATCATGGGAATTCAAATTAGAAGAAAAAAAATCTGAAGATTGGTCGCAAAAATGGAAGGAAAAATGGGATGTAACTCATGTAACTGACAAAATTGCTGTCGTTCCTGATTGGATTGAATATCAGCCAAAAGAAAATGAAGTTGTAATCAGGCTTGAGCCGGGGTGTGCATTCGGAACAGGAACCCACCAAACAACGCAATTATGTATGAAAGCATTGGAAAAATATCTCAAAAAAGGTGATAGAGTTGCTGATATCGGTATGGGCTCAGGGATTTTGTCAATCCTTGCCAAAAAGCTTGGTGCATCTTATGTTTACGGCTGTGATACCGATGAAACAGTAATAGAAGTCGCAAAAGAAAATGCGCTTAAAAACGGTATAAATGTTTATGATTACCCTCCCATTGAGGGAGGGTCGAAGGCTGTGCCTTCGGGGTGGAGTAAAAAAGCTTCACATATATATAATGTAAACAATATTCAACTTGCTAAAAATCTTCGAAATAATGCAACCAATCCCGAGCAAATACTTTGGCAATATCTGAATAAAAGTCAGTTAGAATCTGTAAAATTCAGGCGCCAGCAACCGATAGGGAATTATATTGTTGATTTTATGGCACCAAAAGAAAAAATAATTATTGAATTAGATAGCGGTCAGCATAATACCGATAATTCTGTTGAAAAAGATAAGTTAAGAGATAATTTTTTGCAGCAACAAGGTTTTACTGTTGTCAGAATTTGGAATAATGATATTTATAATAACATTGAAGGAGTTTTAGAGCATTTGATTAATGTAATACGTGACCCCACCCGAAAATCAAAGATTATCACCCTCCCTCAAGGGGAGGGTATATCAGATGCTGTTATATACAATAATGGGTGTTGTTTTGAACTTGGTTCTGCCGATAAAATTACGGAAAAATTCGATTTTGTTGTCGCAAATATTTTACATTTTGTCTTGGCTGATATTATGGGCAACCTGAAAAACATAATGAAAGACGGTGCTTATCTTTCACTTAGCGGAATTTTAGATGAGAAAAAACAGATGGTTTTAGATGCAATTGAACGTGAAAAACTTAAAATTGTTGAAGAAATACATCAGGACCAATGGATTTCATATATCACAACGAAATAAGGAGTAAATATGGGAAATAGTTTTGTTATTGTAGCGGGAATTATAGCAGTTTGTTTACTGATAGTCGTATGTATAAAATCTTTTTCTAAACCGAAATTGAAGATAGAAGATGTTTTAAAATCTGATGCGCAATCTGTTTTAAACGGTTTGGGGTATCCTGAAATTGTATTTTACTCTAAATACAAATCTCACTTGTTCAAGTTTAATGTGTATAATGACAGAATTATCGCATTATGCGAAAACAAAGCATTAGAAATTTCATACAATAATCCTGATATTTCAAAAAAATTGTTTTTACTTGAAGAAGAAAAAATGTTTATTCTGTCGGATTTTACTGGAGAACTTCCGCCCGATTCAGAGCCTTACGGATTTAAACTCAGATTGAACAAGCAAGGTTTGAACGCGATAAAAGAAATTTTGGGTAAAGAATAGCTTTTTGTATTCTAGTGGTGGTTTACGGCATCGGTAAACACATACTTAATATTGCCGTATTTTTCTCTTAGAGCCTCAATTACGGACTTACTCATATCGCCGTTTTTTAACCTTGTACTTAGATCAACTCTTGAATCAACATCCTTTTTTATAGGTTTAACAGGATATTTCAGTTCAGGATAAACAGATTTGACGTCATCAAGAGTTTTACAATCTTTAAGCAAGCTATAATAATCGGTAAAAACTTTTTTTAAGTCAAAATTATACTCTTTGAGAGCTTTTTTCATAGTTTCTTGGAGATTAACAGGTATATCCGTTCCCGAATGAACTATATTATCAAGTTTTTTACTCAAATCTTCGCTAACGCTGTCAAGAGATGCAAATATATCAGAAGTTTTGATATGAACAATTCTTTCTTTAGGCGTTGAATGCGCTCTTATAGCATCAAATATGTTGCCTTTACGTTCCATGTTAAATGCTGACAATTCATCGCTACCGGTAGCATTTTTTCTTAAAGTACCCCCCCCCTTTTTATTGTCCATGTTCTTGGCTTAAATAACTCATTAAAAGCATCAATATCAAAAACTTTGCCTTCATCGTAAACAGCACTTCTTATAGCACTGTCAAGCTTATTCGGCGCTTTGCCATAAGTATCAAGAATTACATATTTTGCCATATACAATGCGTGACGACTTACAATTGTTTCTTTTGATTTCGTTTGAAAAGTGCAAGCCAAAATCAAATCTGCTTTTTGCTGTTCTGATAAACTTAGCATGTCTAATTCTTTTACGGCACTATCAAGCGAAATAACATCAGATTCACGAGTTCTTGGGATTTTTTTTAGCAAAATTTTCATTTCATCTTCATAATCTGAAGCACTTACTAATAATTTTTTACCTTGTTTAATAGCAGCTTTCCCATATCCGCTGACAGCATCCGAAGCCTGCCTTGATATCTCTGTTGCAAGCTTATCTTCCCCATCAGGATTCACAGAAGACGCTTTCAGGTGAACATGCGAAAAAGCATCCGAGCCTAAATTTGTTAAACCTCTGGTTATTTTCCCTATATTCATATTAATTTAAAGTAAAAAAATACACAAAAAATTGCTGATATATAAAGATATTTTAAGTTGTAGTATAATAAAATTATCAGGAGGTAAGACTTATGGGAAAAAGTGCGATAATAATACCGGCGAGGTACGGTTCATCGAGATTGGAAGGCAAGCCATTATTAAAGGTTCTCGATAAACCTGTCATACAATGGGTATATGAAAAGGCTCAGTCTTCTAAATTGGCAGATATAATTATTGTCGCAACCGATGATGAAAGAATTTATGATTGCGTAAAAACTTTTGGAGGAAATGTTGAAATGACTTCAAAAGAACATAAATCCGGTTCTGACAGAATAATGGAAGTAGTTGCAAGGCATCCGGAGATTGATTATATTTGTAATTTACAGGGGGATGAACCGCTGATTGAACCGGAAAGCATTGATGAAGTTATCAAAAACATTATTGAGGATGATAATGCAGATATTTCAACGTTAATCAGAGAGATTACACCCGATGAAGCACAAAATCCTAATCTTGTAAAATGCGTAAAAGATATTAACGGTTTTGCACTGTATTTTTCTCGCTCAAAAATTCCTTATGAAAGAAATGAAAATGTAGCAAAATTTTACGGACATTTAGGGATTTACGGGTATAAAAGACATGCTCTTGAAAAAATGACAAAACTGCCTCAAACAATACTTGAGAAAACAGAAAGTCTTGAGCAATTAAGAGCATTGGAAAACGGAATGAGAATTAAAACTACAATTGTAAATTTTGTTCCGGTCGGTATTGATACAAAAGATGACCTTGAAAAATTCAGACAAATTGTAACGCAAAAGCTTGTAAGCAAAGGGAGTTAGAGCGAGATTGGATTATAAAAATAATATCAAATTTCCTCTTGCAATTTTTTGTAACTTAGTGTAACATAATGTTATAAAAGTATAGAAAAAGAAACAAATCGTAATATTTATATATATTTTTATA
>CACXFH010000010.1 GCA_902766975.1 uncultured bacterium
AGCTTGACTATGCTTGCGGGTTTAACTACCGCAATAGGCGGTATCATTGCGTTTGTTACAAAAAAAGACAACCTGAAAACTCTTTCTTTGGGACTTGGTTTCAGTGCAGGGGTAATGATTTTTATATCTTTTATGGACATTTTGCCGGGGGCAAAAGATTTATTAAAAATAAATTTTCCTAAAAGCTTTGAATGGCTTGTATTTGCAGGATTTATCGGCGGGTTACTCATATCAATCGCTATTGACTATTTTTTGCCTGATCACGTTGATACAAAAGAACTTTTAGATCCTGATGCACCTGAAGAAAATGACGGTTACAAGCATTATAAATTAAAACGTGCAGGATTAATGACTGCTATTGCAATTTGTGTACACAATTTTCCCGAAGGTATGGCAACATTTTTGACGACTACTCAAAATATAACTTTGGGTGTTTCTGTTGCTTTAGCAATTGCAATTCATAATATCCCCGAAGGAATAGCTGTTGCACTTCCTATTTATCACGTAACGGGCAAAAAACGTTATGCAATGCTATATGCTGCATTGTCAGGGATAACAGAACCAATCGGTGCATTAGTCGGAATGTTTGTTTTCGGACTATTTTTGCCGCAAGTTATGGTAGGAATTTTAATGGCAGGGGTCGCAGGAATTATGACATATATTTCGTTTGATACATTGTTACCTCTTGCAAAAGAGTATGGCAACTGGCACTTATCTATTGTCGGTATTATGTCAGGGATTTTATTTATATGGCTGAGCCTTATTTTATTGGGATAATTATTTTCTTAATTTATTAACAAACCTTTCAAGTCGCTCCATTGCGATTTTGAGTTTTTCTAATGAATATGCATAAGATATTCTCAAATATCCTTCCCCGCTGTCACCAAACGCCGTTCCCGGAACCGCCGCAACTTTTTCTTCTTGCAAAAATTTTGTTGCAAATTCCTCACTTGTCATTCCGAATTCTTTTATGCATGGGAACACATAAAATGCGCCGTAAGGCTCAAAACACTCTAACCCCATTTTTTTGAAGGCATCAATCAAAAATCGCCTGCGCTGATTATAAGATTCACGCATCATTTTGACATCATCATCACCGTTTTTGAGTGCCTCAACAGCCGCATACTGGCTGATAGTCGGCGCACACATAATTGCATACTGATGAATTTTTGTCATTTGCCTAATTAACCAATCGGGTCCGCAACAATACCCTAAACGCCACCCTGTCATTGCATAACTCTTGGAAAAACCATTAATAAGCAGGGTACGCTCTTTCATTCCTTCAAGGCTGATAATGGAAACATGTTGCCCTTTATAAGTTAATTCGGAATAAATTTCATCAGAAATCACAAAAATATCGTGTTCAATTATTATTTTTGCGATTTTTTCAAGATCGGATTTTTCCATAATTGCTCCGGTCGGATTATTCGGATAAGGCAAAATCAAAATTTTTGTTTTCTCGGTAATCGCATTTTCAAGTTCTTCAGGAGTTAAGCGAAATTCATTTTCGGCTTTTAGATTAATTATTACATTTTCCCCTCCGGCGAGATATGAGCATGGAGCATAAGAAACATAGGACGGTTGAGGAATTATGACTTCATCTCCGTCATTTAACAACGCACGCAAAGCTATATCAATTGCTTCGGAGCCACCTACAGTCACAAGAATTTCATTTGCAGGGCTATATTTTACCCCTTGAGTTCTCTGTATATATTTTGAAATCTCTTGCCTTAGCGGTAATAATCCCGAATTTGAAGTATAAAAAGTTCTGCCTTTTTCAAATGCATAGATTCCTTCATCTCTTATATGCCAAGGTGTTTCAAAATCAGGTTCTCCTACCCCGAGCGAAATCGCATCTTTCATTTCACTGACGATGTCAAAAAATTTTCTTATGCCTGACGGTTGAATTTGTGTAACTTTATCGGATAAAAAATTCCTCACGGGGTTACTACCTCTCTTGAATCTTCTTTAACTTCGTCTAAAATTGTACCGTGTTCCTTATATCTTTTTAAAACGAAATGAGTTCCGGTACTCAAAACACTTTCTAATGTTGATAATTTATCAGAAACAAAAGCTGCAATTTCTTTTAAAGATTTTTCCTCTAATGTTACCATCAAATCAAATCCGCCAGAAATTAAATAAACAGATTTAACTTCCGGATAATTATAAATTCTTTGAGCAATTTTATCAAAACCTTGTCCGCGCTGAAGTGTAACTCTGACTTCAATAATTGCGGAAACTTTTTCTATTGAAGTTTTTTCCCAATCAATCAATGTGTGATAACCGCAGATTACATGTTCTTCTTCGAGTTTTTTAATTTCGTTTGCAATTTCTATTTCTTCTTTACCGAGCAAAACCGCAAGTTCACTAATCCCGATACGGCTGTTTTTTTCAATTAACGCAAGCAACTGTTCTCTCATTTGATACTCCTTATTTACGGACATTGTAACATATTATTTAAAAATTGTGAAATAAAAATCTTGACTAAAATTCTGACTGGGAATAACATAAAGGCAAAGGAAGCGGATTATGGATAACAAAATTTTACGAAAACGAACAATAGCTGTAATTATTGTAACAGTCTTGATGATGATTGCCGAAATTTATTATGGTATAGCAAGCCACTCTATGGCGCTTACAGCAGACGGATTCCACATGGGAACTCATGTTCTTGCGTTCGGAATCACTTTACTTGTTTGCCTAATTGCAATTAAACACAAAGATAAAACAGAAAAACTCAATGCACTGGGCGGATATACAAGTGCCATTCTTTTGGGATTTACTTCCTTAGGTATCATTTGGGAATCTGTTGAAAGATTTTTTAATCCACTGTCTATCGGCTTTTCTGATGCAATTTTGGTCGCGATTTTGGGATTAATCGTAAATTTACTATGTATAATTATTATGGGCGGTAAAAATCCGCTGCACAATCATAATCATTCGCATTGCAATTGCGAACACCGCGAGCATGAACACGAACACGATACTGAAAATTTAAATTTCAAAGCCGCATATTTGCATATCGTAGCAGATGCTATGACTTCAGTGCTTGCTATCGGAGCATTACTTTTGGGTAAATATTTGGGATTAGCCTTCCTTGATCCGCTGATAGGGATATTCGGGGGTTTTGTAATCGCTAAATGGTCATTTGATTTATTAAAATCTTCATCAAAAGTTTTATTGGATTTTAAATAAAAAAGCGGGATTTAAAATCCCGCTTTTCATAAATTAGTCAGCATATATCCAACCATTTGTCAAATCAACTCTTAATGGTTCAAGAAGCTTCATATAAGCATCACCATCTGTATAGACTTCAAGTTTTTCACCTTTAAATGCCCATCTTACAAACTTCATCCACCAATTTCTGTCTTTTCTGATTTGCGCAAGCCCGATAAGTGGTGCAACCTGATCGTTTTCTGTCGTAACAAGGGTATTTTTAAGAACCAATACACCGTTTCTTACAAAATATTTCCCAGGTTGAACATCAAGTACCTGTCCTTTTAGATTTGCACCTTCTCTTAAAAGAATATAGTGTTCTTTTGTAACGTAGTTTTGCGGAATTCTTGCAGTGTATAAAACTCCGCCTGATGTAGTTTGAGAACTTAAATAGCTGTTCAATTTAATCGGAACAAAAGTTCCTGCAGGAATTGTACCAATACTGCCCTGAACGGTTGCTTCATCAATTACAAAACCTTCGCCTGTTTTCTTTCGCATAGCTTCTGCAAGTTTTGCATTCGGATTCAGCTTAGCCTGCTCCATCATATTAAACAGAATAGCGGCAACTTCGGCTCTTGTTGCAGGTCTTTCTGCTGCGAGTTCCGCCTCTTTTGCTGACGGCATAACAACAATCATTCCCAAAATTTCAGCCTTACCCGCCGGTATCACGAACCACTCCGGAATTGTATGTGTATCAACATATTTTTGCTCCAAAACTTCTTTAGCTTTTGCCGGAGTAATTGTTTCTGTTGTCAAAGCATTAACGGCAACTGTTAAAGATTCGGCACGTGATACGGAATCTTCCGGTCTGAACAGTTCTCCGTTTTTGTCACAAGATACCAGTTCAAAATACAAAGCCTTCTGAATATCAGAGTATGCCCAATAACTTTCATCAATATCGGTAAAATGAACAGGCTGAACGACTTTTGTATGTTCCTGTCCCAATGCTCTGATTGCCATTGCGGCAAACTCTGCTCTTGTTACATTTTCATCAGGTTTGAACGTTCCATCAGGATAACCGACAATAACACCTTTTTCTGTTAATAAATTGATTTGAGGATAAGCCCAGTAATTTTCATCCACATCGGGATAAGCCATTACAGGCATTGCAGCAAAACAGAATACTGCGATTGATAGAAGCACTTTTAATAATTTATTCATATTCCCTCCTTAATATATCCCACGAGTTCTATTTTACATGTTACAGACAGTTTTACAAATATGTTACGCAAATTTTAATGTAAGTTTACACAGAGTTTGCACATATTTATGGATATGCTATGATATATCTGCCGAGATTTGGAGATTTTGAATGATTAAAATAGAAAATTTACCTAACTGTTATAATGGTAAAGTGTACAAACGTTGGACAAAAGTAAACTCTATGTATGGAGATGGGAGTATTTTGGCAAGTAAAACCAACTCAAAAGGTGAAACTGTACAATTATTACTAACAGGAAACGGAAGAAAAAAAGAATTAATATTTAATGACGGAAAAATAGCAGATATAACCGATTCAAAAGGAATTAAAAGAGTTTATAAATACCAAAGACTCGACAAAGATACAATCAAGGGTCAAATGTTTGTGAGTGCTGACAAAACAGATAAATTCCCACTGTTAACGGGAGCAAAATGGATTTTAAAAAATATGATTCCCGAAAAGTTGTTTTTGCAAATCAATACCAAGCACCCGCAATCGGGGATATACATACCCAAAGAAGGTCCTGACGGAACATCTGTTTATACCGGTAATATAAATAAGCTATATGTAAAAGAAATACTTGCAAAAAATTTTGTCGGAAGTTCTAAACCTATGCCAAAAACTATTTTATTAAAAACTACAAGAGGCGAAACAAAAGCCTTAACAAAAGAAAACGCAGAGGATAATAAAACAATTGCACAACATTTTGATATTTTATCCGATGTTTTAGGCGAAAATATAATGACAATTGTTTAATAAAAAATGCAGCTGAGAAATTTCAGCCGCATTTTATTTATATTTAAGATTTTCTATTCTGCCGTTTCGGTTTCATTGATAACTTTTTCCAACGGACAACCGCCTTTACAATCTTTTTTTAATGTTTTACATTTTTTAAATTTCTTACATTTTTTGAACTTTTTACACTTTTTGAACTTCTTGCCGCATTTTAACTTCTTACAGCATTCTTTTTTTGAGTTTGCAGCGGATTCGACCGCTGTTGTTGCTTCAATTTCTTCAATCAAAGATTTTTCTTTATCACATTTTGATTTTTTGCATTCTTTTTTGCATTTGCAGTTTTCACCGTTTTGGCATCCGCATGGACATTTTTTACAACATTCTTCTTGCGGGCATAAAGCTTTATCTTTATTACACTTACATTCTTCGCCGTTTTGACACCCGCAATCACAATCTTTTGAACACCCTGTTTCTGTTCCGATTTTGGCTTTTTCACATCCGCAACCACAGGCAAGAGACGCGTTTGACATAAATACCAATGTGCATAATACCAACAAACTCATTACAATCTTTTTCATATAACTTCTCCTTTGCTTTTTAAATAAATAATAATATAATTCAATTTTATTTGTAAAGAGAGAAAAATATAATTTATTTGTAGGACTTTACATTTTTATTAATATATGTTACAATTTATATATAGAGTTGAATTTTATTTTTAAATCGATTTATACTGTGAGGAATTTATTTTAGATTTTATTTTGTTGTGATTTTTATTTTATTTAATTAAGAGGCTTTTATTATGTATGTAAACAAGTGCATTAAGTGCGGTCGAGAATTCGAAACTAAGAATCCTAAAAGGGTTATTTGCCCCGATTGTTTGTACCCCGACAAAAATATGATGATTGATTCACAAGGAGCAGATGCTCCGATTGAACAAAATAGTACTGCCCCTGCAAATGAAACTGAATCTGCTCCGCAATTTTATAGCAGTTATTCAGCAGGCGGAGATGATGAGGACAGACGTCCGCCTCGCCAGTATAATAATCAGGGAGGATACAACCAAGGCGGGTACAGACCCCGACAAAATAATTACAATAATCGCCAGGGCGGCTACAGAGATAATCGTCAAGGGGGTTATAATCAAAGCGGTTACAGAGATAATCGTCAGGGCGGTCAAAGACCGTATAATAACAATCGCCAACAAGGTGGTTACAACAGACCGTATAATAACAGACCGCAACAAGGCGGGTTTAATAACAGGCGCCCTCAAAATAACAGATTTAATAATAACAGACGTCCGCAAAATAACAGAAACAAGGCTCCTAAGCCATTGTTAGTAAGCAAGGAGCAATTAGAACAAATTGAACTTTTGTATAAATTGATGCTCCCGCTACCAAATCCTGATGCACACGAAGTAATTGGGGAAAAAATAGGTTTGGAACCAAGAAAAGTATTTTTCGGTATAAACTTAATTCGCCAAAAAATGATGTTGCCTAAACTTCCTTATCCTAAACGTAAACTTGCAATTACTCCGGATCAGTTAAACGCTATTAAAATGCTTTATGAACCGTTATTACCAATACCTCCTATCGGATGCCACAAAATTATTGCTGCACAATTGAAGATGGATGAATGGAGAGTTCACGTCGGTATCGGATTAGTTCGTGCTCAAATGGGTATGGAACGCTGGAATCAGGACAGACCGGATGTTCCGGAAGAATTTAAAAATCAGAAAAAAACAGAAGAAACTTCTGCTGAAACAGAGGAAACAAAGAAAAAAAGAGGAAGACCCAAAAAGTCCGATTCTGAAGAATAGTTATGGATAAATATGTTTCTGTCGGTAAGATTTTAAATTTTCACGGAATTAAAGGAGAAGCAAGAGTCGGTTACTCTAAAAACCGGCAAGAGTTTTTTATGTCTTTAAAATGCGTTTATGTAAAATACGAAAACGATTATAAAAAACTTGATATTATTTCCTGCAGACCTAATAAAAACTTTTTACTCGTAAAATTTGACGGGATAGATTCTATAAACGATTTACTTCCTTATAAAGGGATGCTTTTATTTACCGATGAAGAAACAATAAGAGAGAATCTTGACGAAGATGAATTCCTAATAGATGAACTTGTCGGAATGGGAATTTATGATTCCAAATCAGATAAAAATTTAGGCTTTGTAATTGGGGTTTCGAACAACGGTGCAACAGATTTGTTATCTGTCAAAACAAATACAAAACATATTTGCCTTATCCCGTTTGTAAAAGCAATCGTTCCTAATGTAGATATAAAAAATAAAAAAATTATTATAAATAATATTGAGGGGCTTTTGGAATGAGATTTGATGTACTGACACTGTTTCCGGAAGCTATTGAACATTATTGCGATATCAGCATAATGAAACGGGCTAAAGATAACGGCGTTTTTGAAGTTCAAACAATAAATCCGCGTGATTTTACTTTGGACAAGCACAAAAAAGTGGATGACACCCCCTATGGCGGCGGCGCAGGAATGGTTTTAGCTCCCCAGCCTTATATTGATGCTTATGAGAGCATTGAAAAAATAAATAATTCAATTACGGTAATGCTTTCACCCCAAGGTGAGCCTTTAAACGAAAGCCTTGTTTGTGATTTGGCGAATTATAAACAAATAATTATGCTTTGTGGACACTACGAAGGTTTTGACGAACGCATAAGAAAAATAATTATGCCAAAAGAAATATCCATTGGGGATTTTGTGCTTACAGGAGGTGAATTGCCCGCATTGTGCCTGATTGATGCCGTTAGCCGCAAAATTGAAGGAACACTGGGCAAAATAGAATCAGCCCATGAAGATAGCTTTTCTAACGGGCTTTTGGAGTATCCTCAATATACAAAACCCCGTGAATACAGGGGATTATGCGTCCCTGAAGTACTTCTGAACGGTAATCACAAAGAAATTGCTCAATTCAGATTTGAACAACAAATTGAGCGCACAAGGCTGCGCAGACCGGATTTATATGAAAAATATTTGAACAGCTGAGTTCCATTTTTATTTATGCTCATATTTAAACATTAGAACGCATCTTATCAACCGAATTAATATCTATTTATACGCCTTAAGTCGAAACAAGCCGGTGTTTACAACCCGTCAATTACTATCGCACCTGCCTGTGTTGACCTGTTCGGGCTTTAGAAATGCATATCAATTTTATGCTGTCTGCCGTTTACTTTTTCATCTTCCAAACGCATCAATGAACCTATAGTAAAGTTCTGCGCTACAACTTTATTTATCTCAAAAGCTACATCACCATTAAAAACACCCTCATTTTCCTCCAAGAAATTAAATAAAGGCTCTGTTGGTGCTTTAATCAAATTTTCCAAAGATTGACCTGCCTGTTGTACCGTTCTTTCAGGCACCTGAATATTAAATCCGAACGGTTTATACGGTCTGTTAAAACTGAATTGTGAATTTTCTGACATGGCATAGTCCTCTTATAATGTTTGTTATTATGCATGTCGGACATATTTATTAAGAAGTTTAATATTTTATAGGATTTATTAAAAAATGTTTACAATCCGAAACTCAATCTTGTAAAAGTGCTTAATATACACTCAGTGCTTTAATCTATAACATGATACTGAATAATGACTTATCACACAAAAAAAAAGCCTCTTTTAAAAAGAAGCTTCCTTGGAATCTGTTACAATTCCTCGTGTAAAAGGTTAGTAGGTAGAAAGTAGAAGG
>CACXFH010000011.1 GCA_902766975.1 uncultured bacterium
AAATGTGATAATCTGACAAACTTTATCTGCACCATATTTTTGAACAACATAATCAATAACTTCCCCACGCTTGTCAATACAAAAATCTGTATCAATATCAGGCATTGAAAATCTTTCGGGATTCAAAAATCTTTCAAACAACAGATGATGTTCAATCGGGTCTAAATCAGTTATATCGAGGCAATAGGCAACTAATGAACCCGCAGCGGAGCCTCTGCCCGGTCCGACAGGGATATCATGAGTTTTTGCATAGTGAATAAAATCCCAAGTAATGAGAAAATAAGCACTAAAGCCCATTTTCTGTATTATTCCGAGTTCATATTTTGCCCTGTCCTGAAGCTCTTTTGTAATATTTTCTTTTCCGTATTTACGCTTCATTCCTTGAGTAACAAGGGATTCAAGATATGTGTCTGTTGTAAACCCGTCAGGAACCGGAAAATCAGGTAGCGGAGCTTTCCACTCAACAGTTATTGAACATTTTTTGCATATATCAACAGTATTTTTTATACATTCATTGAAAGTTTCCCCATCCATCCAACGAAAAGCTTCACGTAACTCATCAACGGTCTTTACATAAAATTCGTTATTAGGGAAATGGAAACGATTTGGGTCAGTTTTTGAAGATTTTGTCTGCATACAAAGAAGGGTATCATGCCAGTCTGCATCTTCTTTTTTCAGATAATGCGAATCGTTTGTGATAACCATTTTGATGCCAAGTTCTTTAGCAAGTCTTATAAGTTCGGGATTTGTGCGTTTTTGCTCGTCCAATCCATGATCTTGAAGTTCTATATAATAATCATCCCCAAATAAATCATGATATTTTTTCGCAACTGCTTTTGCCCCCTCATAATCGGTTTTTAGAAGGTATTGAATAACTTCACCCGCAAGACATGCACTGCAGCAAATTAAACCTTCATGATATTTTTCAATAAGCTCAAAATTAACACGGGGCTTGACATAAAATCCGTCAATGTGACCTATTGAGGAAAGTTTGACTAAGTTTTTGTAGCCTGTATTGTTTTTTGCAAGCAATATCAGGTGATAACGAGGGTTGTGCGAAGGATTACGTTCTGATATATCGCCGTCATGAACATAAAATTCCTGCCCGACAATAGGGTTGAATGTATTTGGCTGATACTCAGGATCTTCCTGCATCTTTTCTTTTTCTTTGGCATTTATTTTATCTGCTTCAATGTATAAATCCATTGCGCCATACATTACGCCGTGGTCTGTTACGGCAACCCCGGGCATATTGTGTTCTTTGCAAAACTTACACAAATCCCCTATTCTTATAGCTCCGTCAAGCAACGAATATTCCGTGTGCAGATGAAGCGGTACATATTGCATTTCATCAGTCATAATAAAAGGATAGCAAGAAAAAAATCGCAAAAAAATATTTTATTAATTTGTTTTAAGATGTTTTTATTTGCTAATTTGCCAGTGCAAATTTGCACCCGCAATAATTTTGACGATATAAATTCAAGTCTTTTGATATTTTATTTGTCTTTAAAAATCCGTCGTTTTTTCTGAAATTCAGCGCTAAATAACTTAAATTATATTTTTCTGCGATTAGTGTTCCGATTTTTGAAAGTTTATCATAATTTTTGTGAGGACTTATAACCATAGATGTTGTAAATTCATTTATTGCGAGTTTTTTTGCAAGTTTTGCAGATTTACCCAATCGAAGTTCAAAGCATTTGTCACACCTTGCACCTTTTTCCGGTTCATTTTCAAAGCCTTTTACATATTCATAGTAGATTTCAGGCTCATATTCACCCACTATCAATTCACAACCGAAATGATTGCAGAGTTTTTTTTCTGCTTCAAGTCTTTTATTATATTCTTCAAGAGGATAAATATTAGGGTTATAAAAATACACGACAACACAATATCCCATATCTTGCAGTAAAGATATGGGATATCCTGAACAAATGCCGCAGCATGCGTGCAGCAATATTTTTTTATTAGAAGAATTTATGTTTTGGTTTTGCTCCATGTTTAATTAGCCATTCTTTTAATTCCGGATAAGGTTTCACACCCATTTCAAAATCATCTCCGATTTTGAGTGACGGAGTCCCTACCATTCCTTTTGAAAATGCAAAATCAATATCTTTATTGATGACATCAGTTATTTCTTTTGAATTTGCATCTTTTTTAAGTTGTTCAAAATTCAATTTTATACCTGAATTTTTTAATTTTTCAATTATTGCTTCTTCTGTTGAAACAGGTCTTTCAAATAATACGGACTCAACCTCCCAGAATTTACCCTGTTTTTCTGCGGCTAAACCGTATTTTGCATTTATACATGAACCTATATGAAAATCCCCGTTCATGTATTTATTGCAAGCTCTGTCTAAAGGCATGTTATGGTGTTCTACTCTGACATTTTTAAATTCTCTTACTACTTTGTGAACCATAATATTTGCCGTATAGCAAATAGGACACATATAATCCGAATAAACTTCCAACACAACCGCATCATCATCTTTTGAACCTAAAACATTTCCTTTAACGGCATAAATATTAGATTCCAATTTGATAAATTCCCCAAAATTTCTGTAACCTTTAAGTGCGGGGGAGAATTTAGCGGTAGAGAATGTCCAGTAGAAAAATGCGCTTGCCGCAACAACAACAAACAGAAATGCAAATCTGTAAGGAACGGGTTTCAGCGCATCTTTAAAGTCTGCCCAACTTTGCTTGATGGCACCAATAAAATGTAATTCAAGATCATTAGCGGCAACAAGCCCTATAAGTAAATTTAAGAAATATGTAACTAAACACATTACGCAGAGCTTTTTGATTTCAAAATAGCTTATTCCAAACAAGGTCATTGAAATCAAAAAGGAAATAAACCCCAAAGCTGCAATATAGTGGAATTTATTTTTAAACACTTCTAAAAATTTGAAAATAGGAATTTCTTTTAGTTTATCAACAAAAAGCATCAATCCCATAAATGCATATAAGAATAAGCCCCAATATGCTAAAGGAACACCAAGGAATTGAGATTCCACAGTTCGTGCAACACCGTCACAGTCGATAAAATCATTTACCGAACAAAAACTCGGCAGAGCATGTTCGTTGAAATTTGCCTGATAATAAATATAGGCTAAATCTATAGTAACTCCTATCCCTATTAAAACAAGGATTGCTATAATTAAGGTTTTCCAAAATCGGTTTTTGTTTTCCATTATATGACCCCTCTCTTTATGATAAATATTACCCGCTAAATGTAAATTAATCAACTAAATTTTAGTAATCGTGTTATAATTAAAACATGAAAAATAATCCTGAAAACAATCAAACTGCTCAAAATCGTTTAATTATTTTTGGTCTTGTGTTTAGCACATTACTGATTATGGCAATTGCAGTATTTGCATCTTCAAATATTCAAAAAAATCTTAACAACGGTTATCACAATTTTGGGCAGATAATTGCGAAAACTTTGGCTGTAGAGAGTGCGGATTTAATAAAAAATTCATCAGAAACACAAAAAAAAGAAATCTTAAAATCTCATTCTGATTTAATCATAAATTCAAATAAAAGTATAAATTTTATAGAATTCAGAGATGACAACGGCAAGACATTATACAAAACAAATAATAAAAATTTTAAGTTAAAAGAAAAGAATAATATATCAGTGTCATCCCCGATGACAGATACTTTAACTAATAAAAATATCGGTTCTGTTACTGTAAATTTATCAGGCAGCATAGTTGATAAATTATCATCCACCGCCAGAGCGTCCATAATGTTTGTATTTATTCTCGCGTGGCTTGTTTTTGCCTTTGTTGTATTAATAAATAATTATTTAATAACAAGAGAACTTAAAATTTTTAGAGAAGGTGTCAAACGTATATCTTCAAAAGAATTCGGAGTAAAAATTGAAGGAGAAGAAGTAAGTAAAGAAATAAAAGAACTTTTTAATGCCTTCAACGATATGTCCAACAAATTACATTTGTATGAAGAATCAAATGTCGAACAATTAACACTGGAAAGGAATAAATTAAAGGCAGTATTGATGAGTATTGCAAACGGAGTTATAGTATGCGATAACAACGACACTGTTACCTTGATAAATAATCACGCAAAAGAATTATTAGAACTGCAAGATGACCAGCTTTTAAACACAAATATCAAAAATTATGTGGACTCTGACGGGAATTTTTGTTTCAGTGAAAAAATTGACGAATATAAAAAATTATCTCTTGAAGAAAGAGCGGCAAAACCTGTTATATTTAATATAAAACTTGATGATAAGACTCTCAAATCAATAATTTCGCCAATGTTTACTCAAAATCACGATTATGTAGGGTATATAATTGTCATGATTGATGTAACAAGGGAAGCAGAGATGGATTTAATGAAATCTCATTTTATTTCAAATGTTTCTCACGAACTGCGCACTCCTGTCACGGTTTTGAGAAGTTATATCGATACTCTTTATGATATGGGAAATGATTTTGATTATGAATCACAAAAAGAATTTATCGGGACTTTACATACCGAAATTGTGCGATTACAAAATATGGTAAATGATATTCTTGATTTTTCAAGACTTGATTCAAACGCAAAAATTGAAAAAAGTGAAAATGATTTATCACAATTAGTTGATTATTGTACAAATGAAGTTAAGACACTTTTGAAAGAGCATAATTTAAAAATTGAAGTTGAAAAAGAAGAAGGTATTCCCCTTGTCAATTGCAATTATGATTCAATTGCAAGAGCATTGACAAATTATTTATCAAATGCAATAAAATATGCTCCGAATAATTCTGTTATAAAAGTCCGTTTATATCGGGATAATAATGATGTTGTGGTAACCGTGCATGATGAAGGTATCGGAATTGCTCCCGAATTTCAGAAAAAGGTATTCGAAAGATTTTACAGAGTTGAAAATAAAACTCACAGTGTAAAAGGTACCGGCTTGGGATTACATCTTGTAAAAACTACGATTGAAAAACATCATCACGGGCACGTTTTCGTAAATTCCGTACCTGAGCATGGCTCGACTTTTGGTTTTACGCTGCCGATTGAAGATTTAACTGAGGATGAATTTGTATAATATTTTCATTTATTTAAACGAAGAAAATATATAGATAATCTATTATACTGCATATATGAATTTTTTTAAGAAATACGTAAAAATATGTGCGTTATTCGTCAAAAAAAGGCGCCTGAAAAAGATGCTTAGAATGTATATCAATACTTCGGTCGGAAACGATTTATCAAAAACGATAATTTCTGAAGGCGCAAATGTCACACTGAATTCCAAATCAAAAGCTTTAACAGAACAAGTTAGAGACAATGTAAAAATAATTGTTGAACAATCAGGTTGTGACAGCCAAAAACTTTTGGGGTATGTACAAGCCTCCGGGACCAAAGTTTATACTGTAATCAATGCAGAGAAATTATTAAAAAATATTGGAGAGGAAGAAGGATTTATTCCGGAGAAAAAAGGCTTCGATGCTTTATATTTGTCTTTCATAACATTCAGCGGATTAAAGTTTAAAACAGAGCCAATGTTTGTATTTGGTAAAAAAAATCCTGAGCGTTATTTGGTGTTGTATAGTTTTTATAAATGGTATTCAATGCAAGCCGGTTTGGGGGGATTTGAGTATGAAATTCAAAAAAAATACAATAAATTTATAAAGAATATAAACAAAGCAAAAGTTGAAAAATTACCGTTAGAGGAGATTGTCGGATTGCAAGAAGCAATAGCAAGAGATAGTGAGGCAACGGAATTTGTATTGAATTATGAGAAAGAAACGGAAGTATCAAAAAAGGTAAGTGAAAAGATAACAAAAGATGGCGGAGCGAGTATATAAATTTCTAAAAAATTTTTGATAAATTTATGTTGACAATAAAATATGTTCTTGTTAGTATGGACGTACACGGTTAGAGCCGAAATATATGAATAGCATTTAAGCGCTTGTAGCTCAGCAGGTAGAGCACTCCCCTTTTAAGGGATAGGTCGCGCGTTCGAATCGCGCCAAGCGCATAAAA
>CACXFH010000012.1 GCA_902766975.1 uncultured bacterium
AATATCGTATAAACTCTAAACATGATTTGTAATGACAAAGAAATAATGAAAAAATTTGGGGAAAATGTAAAAAAGTACCGTATGAGGCTAGGACTTACTCAGGAAAGGTTGGCTGAACTTTGTGACTGTTCTTCTCAAACAATATCAGGTACCGAAACCGGTTACAGTTTCCCGTCTTCAAAAGTATTATTTAAACTATCTCAAATGCTTCATGTTCCGTTGATGTATTTGTTTAATTTTGGGGAAGACCCTGTTATGACAAGCAAAGAAAATGAGTCGGCAATTTCAAATTATTTATCGCAACTTACTTCTGAACAAAAAGAGCTTGCACTAAAAATTATTAAAGCAATAAGTGATTAACTCTCATTCAAATTCGTTGATAATGGGATTTGGAATGTTATTTTATATCTTTTATTTGCACAAGTTTATACTTTTTGCCTTCTTTTAGAATGTCGAAATTAAATCTTTCGTTTGCATAATCAATATCTTTGTTTCTAATAATTGTCAGAATATTATTTTCTGTTAATTTTTTTTCTTCATCCGAAGGGTGGTCTTGTTCCCAATCAGATGAAACATAATTTATCTTATCACCGTAATAATATAAAAGAGAATATTTCCTCCCTCCGTTTATAATAGCAATTTGTGAATTGTTGTCTTTGCAATATTTAGCAAATTCCATCAAATCATTTTGCCCGAAAGAATAATCCATATTATAGAATAATTTTGTTCCGAATGCAGATACAATAACAATAAACAGCGCATAAGAGATAAATACTCCCTTAAACTTTTCTTTTTTTGCAAGCCAAATACTTGAAACTCCAAAAATCCCAGTTACGATAACACAGAACCATTGAATAATTTTTATATCGGAATAAATTTTTTCCGGTAAATAAAATTGCATAAAACATCCCGCAATTGATGCCAGAATAAATATTCCGCCTAATATGTAAACGGTTAAATTTATTGCTTTTTTATGCTTTGCACTAAAAATATAATCTTCCCAAACATAAGCAATAATAAATGATGTAAAGAAATAAACCGGTAAAATGTATGTTATGAGTTTTGTACTTGAGGATGAGAAAAATAACATCGTAAACAAAAAGCCTATAATATTAAAACACAAGAACTTTTGCGATACATCATCAGAAGCAATTGCAAGCGATTTTTCGGCAATTTTGTTTTTAAATTTTGATATTCCTGCTGCTATTGCAGACAACACATAAGGGAAAGTTCCCCATAAAATTGTCAGAAAATAGAAGTAGAACGGCTGTTTTCTGTTTATTTCACTTGATGAAAAGAATCTGTTTATATGATGTTTCATTATATATTCATTAAAAAATAGCGGGTCATGTATGTTAAACATAGCAATATGCCATGGCAAAACAATTATTAAAAATAATATACTTCCGATAATAAAATATTGCGGTTTGAAGATTTTTTTGAATGATTTATTGAAAAGAGTGACAAAGAACATTGTTCCAAACGGCACTACAAACCCCGGAATTCCTTTTGCCATAACTGCCAATCCTGAAAAGATATAAAATAACCACCAAAAATATTTTACATTTTTTTCTTGAACAAATTGGGTCAAAAATCCGAACATAACAGAAAAACCGATACAAGTTGTTACAACAATATCAAGAATGGCGAATTTAGCAAGTATCACAAATTCTATGGATGTTGCAAGTATAATTGCACTAATCAATCCGTATCTTTGAGAGATTATTTTTTTTCCGGTGAAATACATCAAAAATGTACACAATGTTCCGTACAATGCAACAGGGAATCTTGCACTAAATTCGCTCACATGCCCAAATAGCGCAAATGATAAACACTCTCCCCAAAAATACAGTGGCGGTTTTTCAAAGAAATATTCACCGTTTAAATACAAAGTCAAAAAATCTTTTGTATTAAACATATCTCTTGCCATTGAAACATACCTTGTTTCATCAACATCCATCAATGCATAATTGCCGATATTAAAGAAAAAAACAAAATAACAAAATATCAGCAAACCTAAAATTGTGAATAAATTTTCATGTTTTTTTACATAACCCAAAAAGTTTTCTATATAATTCATAAAATTTTCCTATTTAAGCTCAATATCTTTTATATAGCGAGGTCTTGATTTGACTTCCGTATATAATTGCCCGACATATTCCCCGATTATGCCCAAACAAAATAACTGTATCCCGCCAAATACACTTAATAAAACAACTACTGTCGCCCAGCCGTTTGGTGAATTGTGCAGGAATATTTTTTCAAATACTGCTTCAAGTCCTACTACAAAGCCTATTAATGCCATGAAAAAACCCAAAACCGCTACCATCCGCAATGGTACAATACTGTATGAAGTAATTCCATTAAGAGCCAGCGCCATTAATGACGCAAAATTGAATTTTGATTCTCCTGCCATTCTGGGTTTTACATCAAAATTTACAGATGTGGATTTTAGTCCGACTTCATGGAAAAATCCGCGCAAAAACAACAGTTTCTCAGGATATAATTCCAATACTTCTAAGGATCTTTTGCTTATCAATCTGTAATCTGAATGATTAGGGGGAATATTTACCCCTAATAAATTCATTGTTTTGTAAAATGCAAGTGCAGTAAATTTTTTAAAGAATGAATCGGTTTTTCTGTTATTTCTGATACCGTAAACAATATCATACCCTTTTTGGAATTCGTCGATAAATCTTTCAATAGCCCATTCATCCTGCTGTAAATCCGCGTCAATTGATACAACACAATCACAACCTATTTCTCGTACACTTTCCAGACCTGCAATTATTGCTTTTTGATTTCCGTAATTCCTTAAAAATTTTGTGCCTTTAACCAAATTGTTCTGATTATGCATTTCTTCAATAATACTCCAAGTATTATCTTTTGAGCCGTCATCAATCAAGTATAGATAACTGTCATTTCTTATTTTCCCCTTTGAAATTAAATCATTAATAACAACAAAAAGCTGATTGACGGTATTTTTAATACATAACTCCTCATTATAACACGGAATGATGATTGCTAATTGCGGTTTTTCCATAACTTCCCTCTTAAATATATCCTAATTGAATATATTTATATTATAATACTAACATAATAAAGGCAATAAACATGACTAAAAAATTTATATTGAATGCAGATGATTTCGGAATGACGCAGGCTTTTAACAGAGCTGTTTTAAAAGGATATCAAAACGGGATTTTAACTTCGGCAAGTATTTGCGCAAACGGTGAAGCCTTTGAACAGGCAATTGGAGAGGTAATTGCACAATGTCCTGATTTATCAATCGGTGTTCATTTGAATATAATCGAAGGCAAGTCGTTGACGAATGTTTCTGCGCTCACGGATGAAAACGGAATTTTTAATAACGGATACGGCGCAATGATATTAAAATCATTCAACAATGAGTTTTTAAAACAAGTTGAGCAAGAATTCAGGGCACAAATTGAAAAAATTATTTCAAGGACAAAAGTCGATCATATAGATTCTCATGTCCATACACATGCTATTCCTAATATATTTAAAATTGTTGTCAAGCTTGCGAAAGAATACAATATTCCTTATATAAGAACGCAATTTGAACATCTGTATCTGATTCCGTCAATCAAGAAACATTTAACAATAGCATATCCGATAAATTTAATAAAAATAATGCTTTTGAATACTTTTACAATGATAAATTCCAATCTTGTGAAAGAAAATAATCTTAAAACAAACAATTATTTAATTGGTGTCGGTTACACAGGTATGATGGATGACAAATCAATTGCTTACGGGCTAAAATCATTAAAAAATATAGATTGTATTGTTGAAGCATTGATTCACCCATGCGATTATGACGATGATACAAAAGACCATCATAGTGCAGAATTTGAACTGACGCAGAATGGTGATTTGAGAGATTTCATTAACGAAATCGGATTTGAATTATCAAATCATACAAATGCATTTTTATAACTGTAAAGTTTTGTTGTAACAAAACAAAAAGAAAAAGGAAATATATGAAAAAGTTTAGTGTTTTATTATTTGTAAGTTTTTTAGGGATTTTTACAATGCTGCAAAGTCCTTTGCAGGGAATTGTAATTACTGCAAATAATGTTGGAGGTCAAACCGCCAAAACTTATAATGCATCAATGCCGTATTCAAACTATTTGAAATTCTACATTATAGACGGAGAAAGAGTAAAATTAACTTTTAAACATCTGAATGAAGAAAATGAAAAAAAATTTATCAAAAACTTATCAAAAAATGAAAAACAAGATTACAAATACGCAAAAAAAATACAACAGCTCATAGACAAAGGCGCATGGGGAGAGGTTTTATACAAATATCCCACATTTTATCCTGCCCTTGTTCAATATTACAACAATTGTATAGAAAAAAATCTCTATGAAGAAGCTCTGCGAACGATGGACAAAATTCGCATGGCTGACAGAAATTATCTGATATTTTCCAAAGATGTCATAAATAATGAACTCGGAACTTTATATATTGAAAATAAACAATATCAAAAGGCGCTTGAGGTGTTCAAATTATATGAAAACAATCCAACGGGCAATATATATTCATCTATGGCGAAATGTTATTACGGATTGGGAGATTATCAAAATGCGCTAAATTATCTCGGGAAAATCCGCAATAAAAAATATGAAGATAATGAACTTGTTTATACGATTTATTTGGAAAAAAATGATATAAAAAATGCCCATAAAGCTGCTATTACACTAAATAATCAACGATATAATTTTGAGAATCTTATGCGTATTCAAAAAACATCTCAAAATGATTCCGATAAACTCAAATACGCCTATCAGGCAAGAAATACGACAATGAACGAAGCCGATATAGCTATGGTAAATAAGATTATTGCAGATTTGGAGCAAAAAAAGTTGGATAAACAGCTCTCGACTTTAAAAATATTCATCAAAGCTCCGAACTGGGAATATTTTAGAAATCAGTTGCCGGAAAATTTGACAGCAGCCGAACTTTGCCAAAAGCAAGACGAATTCTTCAGAACCGCAAACCAATATCTTGTGCGCTATGACGGGCAACAACTTACAAATGCATTCTATTCGCTAAATCAGGATTATATGAATTATGTTCTCGCAAAAAAAGAACAATATTATAAGGAAAAACAAGCAGAAGCAGAACAAGCAATGCTTGAAATGCAGGCACAGCAGCAGTATATTCAAGAGCAACTAATTCAGCAGCAACGCATGCAAAATTATATCCGCATGCAGCGTATTCAAAATCTCGGCAACCATGCGTATTATTCCAATCCGTTAATGTATGACCCGTTTTGGTAATCTGATTATTAACAAAACTTAAAACATGGGTTGGAATGTTTCTCAATATGTCTTATACTATAAATGTAGTAGCAAACTCAGAGGCAGTTAGGATACGAATCGGGAATTTTATTTATATCCCATCTGTTTGGAGTATTACATACAATTTTAAATAGGGTAAAATTTATTTAAGTAATGTAAATTATTTGTTAAAATTTGTCAAAAAATTTTTATTACAAAACTTAAAGGAAAAAAACAGGTAGTATATTTTGGAAAAGACAAACAAAAAAATTGAAACAGATAAGGCTCAATCAAAGAAAAATCAGTTGAGCTCCAATCCTATCGAAAACATTATTGACAGGATTGAGGAGTCTTTGCCCAAAATTTCCGTTAATAAAAATAATCCTTATGTTACGGATGATTCTACGCCTGTGAAAATCCAAAAGCCTGTTAAAAAAAATCCGTATGGAGAGGGGCAAAGCTTTAGCAGTATTGTTGAAACAATAAACAATTTTACAATTGATAAATCAAAATCGCATCCGTTTGTTCCGTATCCGCAGGAGCAAACTTCTGCTCCTGTTGCTGTAAATTATGCAGAGGTCATGAAAAATATTTCGGATGCGTTTTCGAGTAATTCCAGTCTTATCAATTTGTTTTCACGATTGAATGATATTTTTGTAAAAAAACAAAAATGGAATTTTATCGGATTCGGTTTGTTACATGAAAAATCAAAATGTCTGAATATAAGGCTTTATTCAAAAGCCGGAAATTCATATAACTCAAAAGTATTTTTATCGGATGAATCAAATCCTATCGTACAATGTTATAATTCCAAATCATTGATAGACAAGGATAATATTGATTATATTAATATTCCGTACTTATCAAAAACCGGCTCGGTAATAATCCCTATGATGTCTGTGGGTAAATGTATAGGGGTAATGCTTGTCGGAAAAAGCATTTCAAAATTGAATGTAAATATTGCCACATTTCTTGCAAATTATTTAGGGATGTATATTCACAATATGCAATTATTAGAGCAAACAAATAAATTCGCAAATACCGATACATTGACTTCATTATACACTCACAGAGGATTTCAAGAAGTTCTTGCAAAAGAGCTTGCAAAGGCTGCGGATAACAAAACTCCGCTTTCTGTTGTTATGTTTGATGTTAACAACATTACAAAAATAAATAGAGAACTCGGGCATGCCAAAGGGGATGAAGTTATTAAAATTATAGCTGACAAGGTTAAGCAAAATATTAAAAATACAGATTCTGCAGGGCGATATGGCGGTGATGAAATAGCTGTTATCATGCCCGAAACCGATACCAAAAATGCAAAATATATGGCAGAATATATTACTTATTGTTTGTCCTGCTGTTTTGTAGATGATGTAGGACCTGTAAAGGTATCTGTCGGAGTTGCGACATATCCTGATTGCGCTCAGGATCAAGAAAAACTGTTATTGCTGGCGGAGCAGGCAGTGTATATTTCACAGGCAAAAGGATACAAAGAAGGTATGTCAGCAATTATCAGTACGGAAGATTTCAATTTCTGGGATGATGTTGCGGTAAATTCTTTTGCTGAAATTCTTGCAAAGCGTCATTTTGAAAATGGTATTAATTTTGAAGATGAACTTGTCAAAAAGATAAACAGTGCTGAAGTGCTTAATCATAACAATCTTATGGAAATGGTTACATCTCTTGCAGGTGCAATAGATGCAAAAGATCCCTATACCAAAGGTCATTCAACAAGTGTTTCGAGATACTCGGAAGCTCTTGCAAGAGCAGTAAATTTGCCCGAAGCCGAAGTTGAAAGAATTAAAATAGGGGCTATGCTTCATGACATCGGCAAAATCGGTATTCCTGAAAATGTTCTTAAAAAACCCGGGAAATTGAATGATGATGAATGGCAAATTATGAAACAACATCCTACAATCGGTGCAGAGAAAGTTCTTGCTCCAAATGAGGCATTACGTGAATTTATACCTATTGTAAAATATCATCATGAAAGACTTGACGGTACAGGCTATCCCGAAAAATTGAAAGGTGAAGAAATTCCTATTGATGCGCGTATTGTATCGGTTGCGGATGCTTACCATGCTTTGGTTAGTGACAGACCATACAGAAAAGGAATGACTATAGACAAAGCTTGCGCAATATTGAAACAGGGTGCAGGTGTTCAATGGGATTCGGATTTGGTAAGGACATTTATTTCTATTGCTCCGTCTTTGACGACAAAAGTATAAATCAGATAAAATTTCCGTTATTTTCGGTTGTAATTTTACATTGCAAATTTGTTTTATGTTGGTATAATGTGTTTAGCAATGATGGGGGAATTTATGAAGAAAATATTTTTATTGATAATAATGTCATTATTTTTAGCTTTAGGAGCTTATGCAAAAGATATAATACCTGTATATCCCTCTTTTGAAGGGGTTCGTACGGTTGGTTTATATCAGGTTAAAGACGATACTACAATATATAAATTCCCTGATGAAGATGCGCAAATTTTACATCGTGTGCGTTGGAACAGTGAAGAATTTTTCCCTGATTCAATCGGAGCGGATAATTTCTTTTCTGTATTTATAACTAAAAAAGATTTAGCTTATGTAAATGTTGTTGATATAGTTGACGGTTGGGTTGAAATCGTTTATGACAACTCAAAAGGTTTGACAGGTTGGATTAAAGAAGATGATCCGTATAAATTTATGACATGGACAAATTTCTATACGACCTACGGCAAAAAATACGGTCTTAATATCTTAAAAGGAGCTCCGGCGAGTTGTAGGGATATAAAAGGTTCACCTGATGATATGGCGCAAACAATTTCTACAATGAATATGCCTCAAAAAATACATTTGAATGTAATAAGAGGTAACTATGCTCTTGTCAGCGTAATGGATATGGATAAAACGCCGAAAACAGGATATATAAGGTGGCGCAGTGACAACGGAGTCAGATACTTTTTCCCTGCAATAAAATAAAGTAATTATATTTTTCAAAAAACAGTGTATTTATATAAAAACTCTTCATTACTCTTGTGGCGGGCGTCATTTGTAACCTTTTAATTAATATTGTATATATCTTCTTAAAAATTTTTATAAAAAGTACTTGATTTTAATAATTTTTAGTCTTATAATAATATATGTGCATTGGCATGGAATAAATTTTGAAAATATAAATAGCAAAATTTTTTAAAATTTATTTAAAATACTACTTGACAATAAAATTTCTTGTAGTATGATAAGAAAACCGAGATATAAAAGCTTGGTTTTGTTTGCCCCAAACGCTGACAGACTGTAAACAGAGAGTCTGGTGTGTTGGGAACAGAATAAACTGAACATTGAAAACAGAATAGCTGAAAAC
>CACXFH010000013.1 GCA_902766975.1 uncultured bacterium
ACAAGGGGCATTATTAGGAACAACAGCAGGAGCTGCATTAGGTGCGGCCGGAGGGAACATCCAAAAGACATTTAAAGGACAGCAGTTAAAAAATTACGGCAACATAGATAATCTTGATGATATTTTAAGAAAACAATACAATAATGATTCAAGAAAATTTTATCAGGATTATATACAAGAAATACAATTAAATAAAAATGGGAATTTTGATTTCTCAAAACGAGGAGTTCAGGAACAAATGCGGTGGAACCCTCATCAAGCACAAAATTTTCCTGAACTTGTTAATGACCTAAAAAATGCCAAACGACTGCCTGATGTGTCAAATGAAAAACCACTGGAAAAACCATTAGTATCTCATTATGAGGTGTACAGGGGTAAAAATGGAGACCATTATATTGAAGTATTGAAAGATGGTTCAAAAAGATTTTATATTACAAAAGATACCTACATTGGTACACCTCATGCTGCAAGCACGGGCTCCAATGCAGGCATCAGGACTTATCTAGAAAGTCCTAATAATATTATACCTTTTGTGAATCCAAATTACAATACCCAAAATGATAATAATTTGTTGTATGGAAGTGTTGAAATGAATGCCAATAATAACCAACAATCAGGTTTATTTGGTTACACAAATCCTTTAACAGGTAGTAACCACATATACACACGAGAGGAAGTCGGTTCAATGACTACTGATGAATATTCTCAGAATGAAAAGGAAATTCACGCACAATTAAATAAAATAGGTATCCCAACTAACGGTGACTTACAACGCGAAGCAATGACAGGCGGTGGAGTTTTATATGTAAATTCATATACACGTTCAGATGGAACAGAAGTAAGAGGTTATTACCGCAGCAGACCAAAATTTTAAAACAAAAAATCCCTCTTTGTACAAGAGGGATTTTTATAGTATTTTAGTTAAATTATTTTTCATCCAAAGCTGCAACGCCCGGTAATACTTTGCCTTCAATAAATTCTAATGAAGCACCGCCCCCTGTTGAAACGTGTGTGAAATCTTCCGCTTTAAAGAATTTCTTAGCGGCTGAAACTGAATCACCTCCACCGATAACTGAGGTTGCACCGTTTTTGGTTGCTTCGACAACTGCTGCCAAAACTGCTTTTGTACCTTCTGCGAATTTTGGATTTTCAAAAGCCCCGACAGGTCCGTTCATCAAGATAGTTTTTGAAGATTTAATTACATCCGCAAATGCTTTTCTGGAATCCTCGCCTGCATCTACACCTTCAAATCCGTCAGGAATTTCGTTGATTTTAACGAATTTGTTTGTTCCGTTACCGGAGAAATCATCTGTAACCAAAACATCTGTAGCCATTACAAGTTTTACACCCTTAGCTGCTGCTTTTGCTTCGATAGCCTTTGCTGTTTCAATCTGATCATCTTCGCAAATAGAATTACCAATCTTACCGCCGTTAGCTTTTACAAATGTATAAGCCATACCGCCGCCGATAATCATATTATCTACTTTGTCTAACAAATTTTCCAAAACACCGATTTTAGATGAAACTTTAGCGCCGCCAACGATTGCGGTGAATGGTCTTGTAGGATTATCTAATGCCTGAGATAAACATCTGATTTCTTTTTCCATCAATAAACCTGAAACAGCAGGTTTTACAACTTTTGCTAATTTAGCGGTTGAAGTATGATTTCTGTGAGCTGCACCAAATGCATCATTTACATAAAAATCCCCCAATTTTGCAATTTCATTTGCAAATGTCATATCATCATCTTTTGCTTCTTCAGCTTTATAGAAACGAATATTTTCTAATAATGCTATTTGACCGTCTGTCAATTTTTCAACATAAGGAGCTGCTTCTTCAACTGACGGAATAAATACAATTTCTTGCCCAAAAACTTTGCTCATATATTTTGCAACAGGAGCAAGAGAAAATTCCATATTTCTTTCTCCCTTCGGACGACCCAAGTGAGCCATAAGAATAACTTTTGCACCTTTTTCTGTTAAGAAATTAACCGTCGGAACAATTGCCTGAATTCTTGTATCATCTGTTACGTTTTTGTTTTCATCCAAAGGTACATTAACGTCAACTCTGACTAATGCTCTTTTACCTTTGATGTCACCTAAATCTTTAATTGATTTTTTCATATTAGTTCTCCTTCTTAAAAACTACCGCATGACTATTCTACAAGAAACATAAATCTGAAACAATAATAAATACGGAGCCGCTAAAATTTTTAGCGGCTCTGCAATTTAGACTTATTAATTACTTAATTACATCTATTTTCTTGTTCCAATTTTTATCATTATCAATAATAGTTTTAACTGTTTTTCTTATGTAACCGATTAAATCTTCACCCTTAGCTTCATTTGGTAATACTGAATGCCCCGAAAGACTTTTTAAATTAAATGCACACATCGGGAGTCCATCATCATCTGTTAAAAAAGAAATTCCTTTTTTATATACATTCATTTGAGCCGAATTCTGAAATAAATCTTCCCCCGGAACAAATTCCAAATGGCAATTTTTTCTTTGTGCATATCTTGCGATGGAATCTACATTCTCATTTATTCTTTGTGCAAACTTGGGCTCTAAAGAATCCGCAACAGAAATATATTCCTGTATTCTGTTTAATCTTTTCTTTTCAATAGCTTTGCTTAGTATTTTTTGTGGTAATAATCTTACAATATTCATATATCCCCTCGCTATTTTTGTTTCCCATATTGTTTATATTCATTATGTTTAAGCGCTTGTTTTATATAGCTGTCCATTTTGTCATAAGAAACATCATGTTGTTCAAATTTTTGATAAACTTTAAATCCGATTTGTCTTAATCTTTGTTCGAATTTCATATCCTGTTCCTCAGGCACCGAAACCCTTACACACCCTTTGTTACCGTTCGGGTACAAATGATTATCATACTTTGATGCCAAATCTTTTAATGCTTGGCGTTTTGCAACCGATACTTTACGTTCGATTAATGGAATTCGATATGTTGATGTAAAAGAAACTTGAGTCATGTTTAATCCTCCATGTTTTATTACAAAACCGATAAAAATAATTTTTGCTATTTATTTAGCAATAAAGGTTTGCCATGTTAGCCGATTTAAAAACTTGGAATTTCATTTTATTTATATAAAAAACTCACCCGATGTTGTATAAACTCACAAGTTCATTAACAACACTTCTCCCCCCTGAAATCAGAAAAGGGGTGGGGAGAGGTAATATATTTTATTTGAAAGGAGAAAAATAAAATGACTTTTAATGCTTTAAAAGAAAAAGGATTACCATTGGAAAAACAGGTGCGCACATGGCACGATATTGCGCACAGAAAATACAACAAAAACGAAGTGGATTGTTATTCCCGCACCCGTCAGATTTTGATGAATGGAATCGAAGTCGAAGCTTGGAATTTTAAACATAATTTTGCAAGAGTTTGTCAAGATGAAGATACATTGGAATTTCTTGCACAAACAAAACGCATTGAAGATGCACAACAAACAACCATCAACTGGCTTGCACCGTGCGATCAGTCTGTTTTAGAAACAACACTTGGTTATGAGCAGGTTGCAGTTGATTTAACCGCGTGGATGGCGCAGAATGAACCTGATCCTTATGTCAAAGAAACATTTGATTTTGGCTTATTAGAAGATTTTGACCACTTGTACAGATATTCTCAATGGGCATACATGATTCACGGGATTACACCTAATGCAGTTTTGCAAGGTCAAACAGATGTGATATTAGGACGACCGACTCAAAACCATCACAACTGCAATATTGTAAGACTGCGTAAACACTATGACAAAGCAACAGCCTCCCCTCAAACAAAAGTTAATATCCTAACTCTTGTAGCAGGGGAACAGCAAACTCACAACTATTATGGGGAACACGGTTTTGCATACGGCAGCGAATTGCTCAGAGAAACTTATGCGGAAATTAAAGACGTCGAAGAAGAACATGTCACAATGTATGAATCTTTAATCGACCCGTCAGAATCTTTCTATGAAAAATTACTTATGCATGAATTCACAGAAGTTTGCACATATCACAATTGTATGACTGATGAAAAAAATGAAATGCTTATGCCGATTTGGGAAGAATTTTTAGCAATTGAACTTGACCATTTACAGACTGCGGCTAAATTATTCAAAAAATATGAAAAACGGGATCCTGAAGAAATAATCGGAGAAGATATTGTTCATCCTTGTCATTTTACTTCGCAAAAAGAATATGTAGAAAAGGTATTGCGCGCTGAAATCGATAAACGTTTAGGTTCAAATAAAGACTATCAATTTATAAAAGATATACCCGATGATTGGGCAAGCTATGATGTTCAAAAAGCAGTCGGCAAAGACGGTTCGCCATCAGAAGTAACGATTCGGGTAATATCGGAACAAAAAAACAGAGATTTGGTTTGCGCAAATGAAAAATTAAAGTCTGATTTACCAAAACTTGCTAAAAAATCAACTCAAAAAGACGGTATGACCTGCGATACCGTTACTCCGGAAGAATACGAAAAAATATCAAAAGAAGAATTTGAATTATAAATATTTATGGGGTGATTTTCACCCCATATTTTTATCTTATGATAAAATTTAACTATGAAAAAGAAAGCCGACATAAAAAAACTTATAAATTACGGATTTAAAAAAAATAAAAATAAATACAGTTATTCTACCGATATTATGAACGGAGATTTTACTCTTAACATTGACGTAATTAACGAGAATAAAATACAAACCGAACTCATTGAAAAAGCTTTTGGTGAACCATATACACTTCATCTGGTTGAAGGAGCGCAAGGCACTTTCGTTGGAGAAATTCGTGATCAATATCAACAAATTTTAAATGATATTAAAGAAAAATGTTTTGAAATAAATGTTTTTGAATGGGAATACAGTTATCAGGTTTTAAAATATGCAAAAGAAAAATATGATTCCGATGCTGAATATTTATGGCCAAAATTTCCTCGTAATGCAATTTGCAGACGCAAAGATAATGAGAAATGGTATTTTGCAATTTTATCCGTCAAAGGTTCTAAAATCGGCTTGAAAACAGATGGAATTGTAGAACTCATAGATTTACGTGCAGATGTTGAAGATGTTCCGCATCTGATAAGTCAACCCCATCTTTATCCGGCATACCACATGAATAAAAAACACTGGTTCACAATCGTATTAGACGGTTCTGTTCCTATTGAGGAAATATACAAATACATTGATATAAGTTATAAACTTGCTAAAAAATAAAAAAGGATGTACTTTTTAGTACACCCTTTTATTATTTATTATATTGAACTTTAATTATTCAATAATATCATCATCCCCTGCAAAATCCGGAGAACCGAACATACCTTCGATTTCTTCCAAAATAGCAGATGGTTTTCTTGCTTGGTTTCTTTGAGCAACGGCTTGTTTTCTTTCTGCCTTTTCTCTTTCTTCATTTGCATTAATCAAATGATGGAAACCTGTACCTGCAGGTATCAAACGACCGATGATAACGTTTTCTTTCAAACCTCTCAACATGTCTTTTTTACCTTCAACGGCAGCTTCAGTCAAGATTCTTGTTGTTTCCTGGAATGAAGCAGCAGAAATGAATGATTCCGTGTTCAATGAAGCCTTGGTAATACCCAACAACATGTGTTCGCAAGTTGCAGGAGCTTTACCTGCTTCTTCTGCTTCCTTATTTTCTTTTTCGAAGATTTGAACTTCTATAAGTTCACCAGGAAGCAAGTTAGTTTCGCCGGCATCAACGACTTTGACTTTCTTAGTCATTTGGCGAACAATTACCTCAATGTGCTTATCGGAAATTTCAACACCTTGAGAGCGATATACTCTTTGCACCTCATCAACAAGATATTGCTGAGCCGCTTCAGGTCCTCTTAAACGCATAACATCATGAGGATCCGGTGAACCTGATGTTAATGCCTGCCCTTTAACAACTTTTTGATTGTTTCCGACAATTACATTAGCATCAATTGAATATTTAATTTCGGTTGATGAACCGTTTTCATCTTCAAGATATAATCTCGGGAATCCGCTTTCATCAACTTCAATCTTTGTTGTTCCGTCAAATTCTGCCAAAATAGCACAATCCTTCGGACGACGACCTTCAAGTAATTCTTCAACTTTAGGCAAACCTTGAACGATATCGCCTGTTTTTTCTCTTTCATAAGTTAAAGATACAATCAAGTCACCTCTCAACACCAATGAACCAGCATTTACAAGTAACATGGTACCCGGACTGATTAAGTAAGGACGACCTACTCTGATTGAAACTGTGCCTTTGCTTACACCGGTAACAATACCTGAAATAGGAGCTTTTTCGCCGCTATCTGCAATTTCGCTGTCGGTTTTGATTAATTCACCCTTCTTAACGGTTGCTTTACCCTTGATTTTTACATCAGTTGAAGAACTTTCAGAGATTAACAATAATCTTCTTGCTTCTTCTTCTTTATCCTTGATTGAAGCAACTGCATCATGCAAAGCCAAGACTTGAGTTTTTGCAACAGGGGTTTTTGGTTCAATTACCTGACCGTCTTTTACTAAAAGTTCGGTTTGTAATGATTTATTGGCAGAACCTTCAAGTTCACGACGAACAATAAGGTTTTCCAATACAACGATTCTCAATTCTCCATGTGAATCAAGTTCTACAACACCTTTAAGATGAGATAAGTAACCGCTCATTTGAAGAACCAAACTTGTTCTTGTTATTGTTGCACCATCGATATTTCTTACTCTTGCACCATCTTTGTATTGCAATTGAGTAACCGGAACAACATCAATCAAATCATCTGATGAATTGAATTTAATTGATACGTCTTTTTGCTCAATATCCAATACCTGAACAGGTCTGACTAAAATTTGAACAGGTTGATTTTCAATAGCATCTTCATCAAGCCCCATCGAAGTATCCATATCTTCATCCAAATCTTCAATAGCCAAATCTTCGACCGATGAATCCATTATCGTGACAACGGAAGTAGTTTTAGCCTTGATTCCGTCAGCAATAACCGTTCCTTTTTTAACAATTTCACCTTCGTCAACTTTCAATTCCTGAATACTTGACAAAGTATGAACCTCACCCGGTCTGATTGTAATTTCGTGAATTACATCATTATATTCTTTGAATTCAACAACACCATCGATATGGCAATAAACGTCTTTGACAACTTCAGTACCCGCAGTAACGGTTGTTCCGTTTTCAACCATTTTTAGCGTTGAATCCTTGTTTATTTGATGAACTTCTTCAGGAATAAATACAACCTTACCAGGTTTTGTAATAATTTGGTTTTCATCGACTTCAACATCGACATATCTGATTTCACCTGAAGACGGAACAGAACAATCATCGTCAATAAGTTCACCGATAATCATACCGTTTTCTACAGTTGTATCAACAACCGCTTTAACGATGTATTTTTCACCTGTTTTATCAACTGTCCAGATTTGTTCTTTCTTAGTTTGTTCAAAAGATGCGTTTACAGGAGCCAAAGAAGCAATGACAATTGTTAATTCTTTACCTGAAACAATCTTTTTGATTTTCTTACCGTCAAATTTAGCATCTTCAACAACCAAATCACTGCCGACTCTGACTTCTCCGCCATGCTCACAGATTGTAAGAGTTTCAGCAAGTTTTTCGCCCTCTGATACTTTCTGACCGTCTTTGACAAGGACTTTTGACCCGCCCGGCAATGTATAAACATCACCGCCTAATACCCAAACAATACCTTGTTTGTTTGTAGTTCTTAAAACGTTACCTTGTCTGTCTTTCTTTTCATCTGCTTTAAAGCCGTCAAACACAACTTCACCGCTGATATCCGAAATAATATCTTTTTGAGCTTTTTCTGTCAAACGGCTTGAATCACTGCTTGATTGAGGAGCATGTTCCGCCATTTTAAAGCCCTTAGTAACTTTATCACCATCTTTAACAAATACAGTTGCACCTGCAGGAATATGATATTTAGAAGTTCTTTTTTC
>CACXFH010000014.1 GCA_902766975.1 uncultured bacterium
CAGTTGGATGCAATTCAAAGTGTTCGTTATGATTTAGTCAGTAATAATGACAACTTTAAAACAAGTAAATTTTATTATGTAGATGTATTTGTTCCGGCGAATGAAAATTTTTCCCGAATAAGAGAAAAACGCAAAAAAATCGTTTATGACGAAGAACTTTTTTCATATTTATCAGTATTTCAGGCAACAATCCAAGAAATGAATCAACTTGGAGTAGACAATATTCAAGAAGCAACTTGCAAAAATCATAAAATATTGGATAAAAATAAGGAAATATATCAATCTATAGGAATAATTCCTGTAGAAAGACAGTGCAAATATGTATTTGAGCCTGATTGGACTACCATATATAATACATATTCAAATTTAGTTTCGCCGGAATACAGGCAATGGCTTGAATATCTTGCGAATGAGTATAAATTACCAAAATCACGGGTAGATAGTGCCGAAAGTATTAAGAAAAATATTCTTTACTTAGAAAACTTTTTGATACAGAATAAACAATTTGCCGCTAAAAATGATGTATTGGCAGAATCAAGCAAGTTACTTAATAAGTATGTCCAATACGGGGACACAAATGTGTTTGATTCTAATAAAAATATCAACAAAGAATATAAAAAATCATATGAAAAATTCCTGACTGAAAATTCGGATTCAATATATTTTACGCTGATTAAAGATTATTATATTTTGCTAAAAGAAAATAGTTTTAAGTATACTCCTAAGGTTAAAGAATGGCTTGATAATAAAATCGAAAGAGTATATGTAGACATCCCGATAGGGGAAGGACTTAATGTAAAATAGGCTTAATTATTGCAGAAAAGTGTTAACATACAATTGTATAACTCGTATTGAGCCTAATCTTGTTCCAGTAGAGCATATTTTTGCAGCTAAAATCTAACTCCCAATTCATTAATATAATATGGACATTTCTGCGAAAATTGTTAAAATTGTCTTATGGCGGACTTTAATATAAATCAATTTTTAAATAATTCATTGAGACAGCAGCAAATCAGAAATGCTGTTATAAATCAACGTGCAGCAGGGACTCAACACTCGCAGCCACCTCAGCCTGCCGCCCCGCCAAAACCTGCAATCCCTCAGCCTCAAATAGTTCAACAAACTCAAAACCTCCAGATGAATACCCTAAAGAGCCTTGACAGAGCTATTTATGCAAAAGATTTAATGGGAGTTCCCAAAAATCTTAATGAATTTATATATATGATGCAAAGAGGGTTGAATACAGGGCAATTCAATGCGATGTTTTCCGCTCAGCTTGCAGCACAAAGAAATTCTATATCACAGCTTCAGGCGCAAATTCTTGCTCAACTTCAGGGGCTTGATTTTTCTAATATGTCTGAAATTGTTAATAAACAAATGTCGACCCAATTGCAGGCATCTTTAAAAAATCTTGAAATTTTGTCAAACGGAATGATTAACCTAAATCAAATTGCGCAAATGATTCAATCTAACGGGAAAGACGCTTTGACAAAAATTATTATGACTATGACACAGGCTTCAAAAATGGGAATAAACGACCTTTCACAATTAAAAGAGATGGCAAAACTTATCAATGCAAGTGTTGCGGTTGCTGCCGAGAATGAACCCACAAAAACGATGAAGTTATTATTGATGCTATATCTGCCTTGGCTCCCGTTAAAAGAGGGTGTTGATTTTGATTTGGAAGTTACAGGTAAAGAAAATTCTCCGGAAAGTGACAGCATTTTGACTGTTACAATTACAACAATAAACTTCGGAACTGTTGTTGCTACGTTATATTTGGAAACATCAAATTCGGTTCAGGTAGCAATACAGTGCGCTGAGAATTTTCCAAAAGAGGAACTTGATTTAAGACTTGATAAAGATAAAAAACATTATTCGGTTGAAACGCTGACATCTTATGAAGTTAAAAAAGATTTTAAACCTACAGCTGACAAAGCAAAGGCTAGTGTAAATATGAGCCAAACAACAGAAATTAATCCGTATTTACTCTTGACCGCACATTCAATAATAAAACATGTAATTGATATTGATAATAATGCCTCTATCGGTATAACAAGTCATGTTGATTGATGATTTTACGAGGATTTAAAATTAAAAACGGGACTTTGTGATTGAAGTCCCGTTTTGTAAATTATATCCCTTGCCTTTGATTTTCCTGACTTGATTAACCTTGTCCGCCGGCTGTATAACTTGGTGCAAGCATTTTTGCATCGTTCTTTTCCATTTCCTGACAAGCTTTGTAATCGTTTGATGCAATTTCTAATTGTGATTTCAAAGAATCTTGTTCTAATTGTAATTCGTCTTCTTCGTCTTTGAGCGGTTCTAAAAGTTGTTCACGCATCTGCTCAATCATTTCGGTTACTTGTTGTTTCATCTGAGCAGTTGATACTTCTGTCATAAACTGTAGATTATTCATGCTCATTTGATATTGATTATATATCTTAGATTCGTCGTCAGTTAACTTGTCTAATTTGCCGCTTGTAGTATATCCGCCTATTTTATCAAGAACTTTCATTAATTGCGGATCTTGTTGCATCTGGCTCATAGCCATTTGTTTTGCCAAATTTGATTCTATTGTGATATTATTAGTCAATGTTTTTTCTTGGCGGCTAATCATCTTTTCCATATTTTGGACTTGACGAGTTATGCGTCTCAGTTTTGCTGATACACGCAACATACGAGCTTGAATGGATCTCATTCGAGATCCTGCAGCCAATTTTCCGTATGCTCCTAATAAGAAACCCATTGTTCTAGTATCCTTGTGTTAGTGTCCTCGTATTTATATAAAAAAAAATTACATTTAATAATTGCCTTTTTATATGCTTTTTGTAAAGAAATGTTAAGTAAGGGATATATATTGTAATATATTATAAGACGTAAAACCCTTATTTATATGGGTTTTCAAGAATATTGTAAAAATGTGAAAATGTTAAAAAGTTATTTCGATTAAACAAATTTTCGACAGCTTATTCTTAAATGTTACATATTAATATTGTAGAACAATATTGTGTATATTTATAGTAAAATCCTTTTATGCAAGAAATTAATTTAAGAAATTATGCTTATGTTGGCGATGCGGTATGGGAACTGTTTGTGCGTAATAAAACAATTTTAATGACTAATAATGCCAAAAAGCTCCATCAGTTAACAACCTCGTTTGTAAAAACTCAATACCAATGTGAATTGCTTCATTTTTTAGACGAATATTTAACTGATGACGAGCATGAACTTGTAAAAAGAGCAAGGAATTTGCCTATACCTGTCGGCAGAAAAAATATTCAGAATGAATACAGACAAGCTACGGCATTTGAAGCTCTAATCGGCTGGTGGTACTTGAATGACTCAAAAAGATATGATTATATTATTACAATTATTGAGCCTAAATTAATATAAATAATTATATATATTATTGTAATAGTTATAGTGTAAAGAGATGTAACAAAAATGGTTTTTTGTGTTACTTTTAAGCGCATTACGGGAATATTACTCATGATAAACCATTTTCTTTTTCTTTATTTTCTCCTACACTTACCTTTTACTAATAAGCCGTCCCCTAATAACGGCTATTTTTATGCTTAATTTTCTTGAAAAAGATGTTTATTTTTGATAAAATCGGCTTATAGTATACAAATGTAAAAAAGAAGGGATATATTCATGTCAGGACATTCAAAGTGGGCAAATATTAAAAATAAAAAAGCTAAAACAGACGGTCAAAAAGCTGTAGTATTTCAAAAATATTCAAGAGAAATCATCGTAGCTGCAAGGTTAGGCGGTCCTGATCCTGCCGGAAATTTTCGTTTGAGAACAGCAATTGAAAAAGCAAAAGCTTCAGGTTTGCCAAATGACAATATAAAAAGAGCAATTGATAAAGGTGCCGGCGCAGGAGCTTCAGAAAACTATGAAGAAATTACTTATGAAGGATACGGTGCCGGCGGAGTTGCTGTTGTTGTTGAAACAATGACTGATAATCGTAACAGAACCGCAGGAGATGTTCGCTCTTTATTTTCAAAATTCGGTGGTAATCTTGGGGAAACAAATTGCGTCAGCTATATGTTTGATAAAAAAGGTTCTATAACTTTTAATACTGAAGAAGTTGATTTTGAAAAGCTTTTTGAAGCTGCAATTAATCTTGATGCGGAAGATGTCGAAGAAGACGATGATTCTTATAGAGTAATTACTTCTGTTGAAAATTTCCAAACTGTCGTTGAAGGTTTGGAAAATGAAGGATTTAAGAGCTCAAATGCAGAGCTTACAAGGATTCCTAAGAATACAATTGAAATAACGGATGTAAAAACCGCAACATCAGTCATGCGTTTAATCGAAAGATTGGAAGAACTTGATGATGTCCAAAATGTTTATGCAAATTGTGATATATCTGATGAAATCGCACAGCAGGCAGATGTTTAAACAGATATCGGTTAAATAATAAAATAAAGGAGATTCTGAAAAATATTTCAGAATAGAATGATGTTAGATAAGATTGAGAAACTTTCGAATATTTTAAATGAGAGTTACAGCGAAAAAACGCTCAACTCCTCTTTGAATGAGTTTTTTAATGATAATTTCGCGGTCGATAATTTTAATTTAGTCTTAGCAGATTCAAAAAATATTGCTGCAATGCATTATAGTTATCCTTTGTATAAGCACAAAAAGTGTTTGGGAAGTCTTGAGTTCTCAAATACTAATGATGATTTGACAAAATTTTTGGATATCTGTTCACAATTTATTTCACTAAAAATTCAGAATATTTTATTAAATGATAAAATGCAAAAAGACGTAAACTATCATGACACAATGAAAAATATTGCAAAAATTATAGAAACGCAGTATGAACTAAAATACATTATTCCGATTATTGGTGAAATGCTTGATAAATTTTTTGAAGATTATCTTATATACATATTTTTGCGTGATGAGAGTACAGGTGTAAATGTTTTGTCATTTCCAAATGCCTGCAAAGACGAAAATATAATGAATATAATAAAGGATTTAAAAGAGAATATTTCGCTGTCTGAAGGTAAAATTTATGCTTTACCGTTGATATGCGAAAATAAAAATGTCGGTTCACTGGTTGCAAAAAGTACAAGCGAAGAAATAAGCCCAAAAGACAAAGAATATTTAGAACAATTATCAACTCAAATTGCTATAACTATAAACAGAGCGAATGTTTATGCCGAAATCTTGAAGCATGCGACGCTCGATGCTCTGACGGGTTTTTATAACAGACGCCAACTTGAAGTTCGTATAAAACAGGAAGTGTCAAATGCAAAGCGTCAGCACGCTCCATTATGCGGAATTATGACAGATATTGATTACTTTAAACACGTTAATGATACATATGGTCATGCTGCAGGTGATTTGGTTTTGAAAAGTATTGCCAAAGTCATACGAGGTCAGCTTAGAGAATATGATATAGCGGGCAGATACGGTGGGGAAGAATTTTCAATCCTTCTCCCTTTTACAAAGATAAATGAAGCCGAAATGGTAGCTGAACGTTTAAGACAAACAGTTGAAAATAAAGTCATAGATATTTCAAAAGTTGCGCCTGACAGTGAGCAAAAACAGATAAAAATTACGCTAAGTCTCGGGATATACGAAATAAAAGAAGATGACAGAGAAGAAGATTTGATGAAAAAAGCGGACAAAGCTCTATATCAAGCCAAAAACACAGGAAGAAATAAGGTTGTAGTAAATTATGAATAATATATATGAAAAAATTTGTAAAACGATTGATGATACTGCAGTTCTTGCATGTCGATTTGCAAAACTTATAGAAGATGAGGGATGTTTTGTCAGCCTTTATGGAGAAATCGGAGCGGGCAAAACAGCATTCGTAAAGAAAGTTGCAGACTCAATCGGGATAAAAGAAAAAGTTACCAGCCCGAGTTTTGTAATCCTAAACGAGTATCACAGCGCAAAAATCCCTGTTTATCATTTTGATTTGTATCGTTTGGAAAATGAAGGGGTAAAAACCATATTTGATGAATTGCAAGAGTATTCGGAGGGTAAAAGGATTACATTTGTTGAATGGGCGGAATTTTCCCAAAATCAAATTCCGTTTGACCATATTAATATAAATGTAACTTATGAGGATGATGATTCAAGAAAATATGCTTTTGAAGGGTTTGGGCAAAAGTGTATCCGGATAATAGAAGGACTAAAAGATGAAAATATTAGCATTTGACACTTGTTTGGATAAAATGTACGTTACTCTTACCGAAGATAAAAAAATATTATCCTCAAAAATCGTGACAAACAAAGATAATAAATATCATTCGGCATTTTTAATTTCTACAATCAAAGAGGTTTTAAAAGAAAATAACTTAACGCCTAATGATATTGAAGCTATAGGAACAAATATAGGTCCCGGGAGTTTTACAGGAATAAGAGCATGTACAACTGTTGCAAGAACCATTGCGCAACAATTGAATATTCCCGCCGCAGGTATTACATCATTGGAAATTTTGGCAAAACTTGCTTCTGATAATGAACAATATGCTGTAGCGCTTGATGCAAGAAAAAATTGCGCATATTTTTATATTAATAATGAAATCAAAGGTGCAATTCAGCTTGAAGAAGTTGAGCAAATTTTAAATAGCGGTAAATACGCCCTCATTACCGATGATAAACTCCAACCAAGATTGGGCGGGGTGTCTTACCAACAAAAAGAATATCCGCTGGGGGATATTTTGGCAGAACTTGCTTATGAAAAGTTGAAATCCGAAGAATGTAAATGGCAAGAATTGAAACCGTTATACATTCAGCCGCCACCTATGGGCTAGAGGGTGTTAATATAAGCCTCAGCACTAAAATTTCTCCCCGTCAAATGCTTGACTAAGTCATATTCTTCAATGGTTGCCCCTTTTGAAAATATGTTATCTTTTAAATATTTTGCAGTTTTTGTGTTTTCGGTGATATTACCCAACGTTTTGTTTAAATGCGAGTAAATTTGTGCTTTTATAAGCGCTGCTCTAAAATAATTCTGATAGTAAGCAGGATGTGAAAGATAATGAGGAATCGTTGCCCATTCATTATTTTGAGCAAAGTCTTGATTTCGATATTTTAATCTTAAATCTGCCCATAATTTGGCAGGATTTTGTGTTGGATTTTTATATAATTCCCGTTCAAAACCAATTATCAAAAGACTTTTTGATATGAAGTTTGCTTCGTCATCTTTAAGAGAATTTTTATATCTTGTCAAAATATCGGATGGAATTATATCATTTAAAATATTTTCTTTTTTGTGCAAATCTCCCATCATCATAGCAATAGCTTCAGTGAAGGCAGATGATGCGGGTTCTCGGTCTATAAACGGCAATTCTTCCGACAAGCCCAAATCATAAATGCAATGCCCAAGTTCATGATTTAATGTGTCAATACTTCTTGAATCATTCCGAAGATTCGCAAGTATTCTTGCATCTTGCCCTGCTTTTATGCAGAAAGCAAAACCGTGGGTATTTTTCCCCTTCCTCGGGTATAAATCAGTAGTTAAGTTTCCGTTTTTAATTAGCGCTTCAATATCATACCCCATGCCCTTATACGCATTTTTGCAAATGCTTTCTATATTATAATTTTCAAGGATTTTATTCACTTCTTTTTCCGGATTTGAATCGGTTAGTAGTCCGTAGTGATATCCTTCAAGCTTTTCGGTTCCATATATTTGCTTTAGCTCATTGTATGTTTTTTGTTGAGCTGTTTCAATTTTGTTTTTTGCTCCTGAATATACTTGATTAATAAGCTCATCTAGGAATTTTATATCTGTGTCAAATTCTTCTTTAAGTCGATAATCAAAAAAATTATCAAAACTTTTTGTTTTTGCAAATTCATTGCGCATTTTGACTAGCTCGACCAAATCCTCGGCTATTAAATCACCGCCTTTAACAACCGCATCATAAGCTTTTTCTCTTAAATCCGAAGCGATTTCCGTCTGTAATATTTTTGATAATTCAGGTTTAGAAATCTCTTTGCCGTCTATTTTTGCAATATATGAATTATATTTTTGTGCAATTTCATTTTCTTTCTTTTCAAGGGCTTTGAAAAGTTCTCCTGAATTTAATCTCTCATCAAATGCTTTTAAAAGATTTTTGAGCTGTTTTTGCTCATGTGCAGGCAATTTATTTTTATTAATCGACAAAAATTTTTCATAAGTTTGTTTATCACTAAATAATTTAGTCATTTCATCCTGAACTTTTTCATAAGATTTAAGATTTTCTTCATTAGAATTTATGTAAAAATTCCATGCGGATATTTCATTAAATTCCTGTACTTTTTCAAGTATTTTGGAAAAATTTTCTCTTATATCTATAAATTTTTCTGTTTCAGCATTCATATAATTCAACCTCTGTAATTATTGTATATCAATATAATACGACAAAAAGGCGTTATTTGAAGATTTTTTCAAATAACACCTTTTTAGGTAATTAGGGTTAGGTTATTTATAAGGGTTGATTATTAGTTTTAATTAAGCCATTACATTAAACGGCATTTTCTGCATCATTATGTCATTTGCGTATGGCATTCCTTGCAGCTTATACTGATTATAATCAAACACGTTGGTCATATTGCCGTTGAATGCCGGTTGTTGCGGATTATATGCTGTTTGAGTATTATTATTTAACCAATATGGGTTTGTAACCTGAGGTTGCGGAGTTTGAGGTTGTTGATTTTGTTCCGGAGCTTGAGGTGAAGCATTTTGACCGGTTAACTCTTTTACAAGTTCTTCTTTTTCCGCTTTTTGTTCTGTGTATGATTTACCTACTATTCTTGATGCAAGCCATTCACCTGCCATCCAACCGATAAGACTTCCTCCGGGGATTGGTGATGCTGCCCCGATTGCTGAACCTAAACCGGCAGTTGTCATTCTTGCTCCGAATTTCAATATTTCTGCAGCACCTTGAAAAATTCCCTTTTCTTTTACTGCTGTCCAAACATTTGGAATTTCCATGAGCATCCAGGATGCCGACATTATAAACGGCATTTTTGAGCCTAAATTTTTAAATAAACTTGCGAATTTACCTTTAAATCCTTTACCTGATTTAAATGCATCTATTGCTTCAGGAAAGAATTTTTTTGCATTACCCAAAAATCTCTTAAAAAAGCTGCCTGAACCTGCTTTTTCCAATGCATTCCACCCTGCTTCCGCTTTTTTAAATATGGAGCCTTTTGCCCCTTTCATTGCTTTTCCTGCTGCTTCGCTTGCGGTACCGAAAGCCAGTTCAGGTGCAACTTCCAGCGCTCTTTTACCGTATCCGTAAACTGTTTTTAACCCTGTGGTAATACCTGAAATACTAACCATAATTTTTCCTACCTGTAATCTAATTAATACTAACCTACATATTTATAAACAAAATTATTCTCACAAAATTGATTAATTGTTACAAAAACTTTACAAAAGAGTAAAAAATCTAAAGATTAGTAATAAATGTACCGATATGCATAGTGTACGAAAATTTACAAGAAAGGATAAACCGTTCGACTATGGGAATGGCAGCATCACAAGGCAGATTATTATTTATGACCGCTCGAATTTCAAATAACGAATTTGAGCAGCAATGTGTTGCATATTCTAAACAACGGCTTGCAGATGATTCTCAAACTGCGAATGACAGATATCTGGAGGCTCTACAAGCTACTCAATATCAGGTTTTAAGCGGATATAACGGTGAAAGTCCAAATTATGAACCGGTAACTTATAATCAATTGACTTCGCTTAATTCTGTTGCCGTTTCTAAACAGTATATTGTTTCTGATAATAAAAATCAAATAGTTGTCACAAAGAAAATTGCAGAAGCTTTTGATAAAAATTATTTTAATGATGATAATAAATTACATACAAATTATGATTTTAATACATTCTTGAAAAATGTGGGTAATTTGACTCAAGTTGAAAAAGCAAATGTAACTGAAACTGATGTACATGATGCGTGGGATAAATACTTTGTATCAATAAACAGAGGTCATGAAGACGGGATATATTATGATGCATCATCAAAACTTGACGGAAAACACGTTTTAGGTTTTTCATTCCATGATAACAAAGGTGTAAGTTATGCTTCTTACGAAGCTTATTCTATTATCGGAAAAAATGGCGCAAAAAATCAAATATTTTTAAATGAAGCATCTGATAATTCAATGTACTATAATAATATTCCTGTTGAAATAGAACCATACAGAGATGATAATGGAGAAGTTGCTTATTTGGCAAAATTTGATATAAATAAATATTTATCAACCGCCAATGAGGATGGTGAAATCTTGAATAACATGATGGATGATGGCGGTTATGTATATTTAGATCCTGAGATTTATAATGTAACTGAAACTGGTATAAGTTATATTGTAAAAGACGGGGAAGCTGTTGCAAGAAATTCCGTAAAAGATGGAGACACTGTAACGATAGAATCATTTGAAGTGCCGATTTATGTGGATGCAGATTTCGGGTCGTTAAAAACTCCAAAATTTACGAATTCTGAAACAACAAAGGCAAACACAACCTCCGAAGCTATTATCCAAAATATAAAACCGATATTTTATGAAGGAACAACTGCAGAGCAAAGAGAACTTTATGACTATGCAATGGCAATAACAGAAAAATATGCAACCGGTAATGAATTGGAATATGATGCTGATAAAGTTCAATATTATAAAAATATCTATCAACAGATGATTACAAACGGCTATACCACATTTGATAAAATGGTCAAAGAAGAATACATTAATACAATGACCTATAACAGAGATTCCGGTCTGCCGTCCGAAGTTTCTAAAGAAGACGATGCGTTTAAAAGTGACAATTGGCTGATTAATTTACTCAAAAACGGTAAATTATCAATTTCTTACTACAATTCAAATGAAAAAGATTTTGTCGGGACAACGCTTGATGATGATGAGTCAATTGTTGAAAAAGAAAATAAATCAAAAATTGCATTAGCCGAGCAAGTTTATCAAACACATATGGATAGAATTGAAAGAGAAGATAAACAGTTTGATATGCAATTAACAAAACTTGAATCGGAACATACTGCTCTTACAACCGAATATGAGTCAGTAACCAAAATAATATCTAAAAATGTTGAAAAATCATTCAACGTATTTAACGCTTAATATTTTTTCCCTATATAAATTTTCGTAAATTTTTCCCCTTGCCGCTATGAAACAATTAGCGGTTTTTCTTTGGTTATACGAGATTGAACTGCGCATAAAATATAATTTACTATATCGTTTTCTATATTACAGCCAAAATGACCGTTTATTTCTTTTATAAAATAACACGGACTTGTAACATTTATTTCTATTATTTTGCCGTCAATAACATCAAGTCCTGCCATATAAATTCCCATAGAATTTAATTTTTTTGCGACCGGTTTAAATTTTTCAAGTTCTTCGTCTGTTAAAACGGCTTTTTTAATATTTGAATCATTATGCTCGCAAAATTTGAAATCATTATTACTCGGTACTTTTTGTACGCAATAGGGCAAAATGTTTTCGCCTAAAAATAAAACTCTTTTATCCCCGTATACGGCTTTATCAATATACTTTTGTACCATTACGGCTTTAGTCCCGTTTTGAGTCATTTGATTAATAATAACAGCGGTGTTTTTATCCCCTTTTTTCAGATACATAACCCCTCCGCCAAAGCATTGATTAAGGGGTTTTATTATAATTTCATTCTGTTCGTTTAAAAATTCTAAAATATCATTGAATGATGAGGTGACAATATTTATTGGCATCAAATCATTGAACATAACAGCGTGTAATTTTTCATTAAAATTACGCACAGCTTTTGTTTCATTCATAATAAGAGTTTTATTTCTGTCAACAAAATCTAAAATATATGTTGCATTAATATAATCTAAATCTACCGGCGGATCTGGTCTGAACATGACAAGTTGAAAGTCTTCAATGCAAAACTCATTCTTATTTTCTTTGTCATAGAAAATATTATCTTCATTTATATATGAAAAATAGCAATCAGCATAAGCTTTGGCATTTTTTAGTTTAAGCATATCAATAGTTGCTATATAAACTTCGCACCCTTTTTCAATTAAACCTTTAATCAACCAAAAATTTGTAACAAGCTTATTAAATTCAAAATATTTTAGTTCAATTCTGTCAATTATAAATAAAATTTTCATCTTACACCTCACTCCCAAAGTGATACTATCACAATATAGAGAAAAAATCATCCCTATACATGACAGTTAAAGATTATTTTTTACTCGCATTTATAAAATAATTTTGCGGTATAATTTATATAATAGCTACAGAAAAAGGGAATATAAAATGCAGGTACTTCCGATAAATCATCAACGTGTTCAAAGTTTTGGTATGAATTTTAAATTATCAAAAGAGTCAATTAATTCTTTGGAGGTTTCAACCGGACTTACTTATGAAGAAATGACAACTTTACCTTTGGATATAACAACTAATTTAATGAAACAACGCGGTACATTGAAAGAACCGAGTAAAATAAAGTTGTGGCTTGCGCATAAATATAAATGTTTAGGCGAGAAATTAGGTCTGTTAGAAAAGCAAATTAATGTATTTACAGATGTTGACTAAACAAATTATATTCATTTTTTGCAATTCTAAACTTGATCAGTATCTAAAATTTGGCAAGAGGTATTCCCAACAGCGATGAGTTGAGCAAACTTTTTCAGGTCAGCTTCAACTTCGGGAAAAGTTCCATAATGCATCGGAACAACTGTTTTCGCCCCAAGCCATTTTGCTGCCATTGCAGCATGTTCTACATCCATTGTATATGTGCCGCCTATCGGCAATAATGCAATTTGTGGGGCATAAAGCTCTTTTATTGTTTTCATTTCTCCGGTTAAGCACGTATCACCCGCATGATAAATACGAACACCCTCAACATCGATTATTATACCCGCTGCTACCCCGCCATAACTTCCATCTGGCAGCGAATTTGAATGAAACGCAGGTACAAATACCACACGCCCCCATGGATAATGTATCCACCCTCCAAGACCGATTGATTTTGTTTTTATCCCGTATTTTTCTGATAAATAATTTGCTGTTTCAAATACCGCAGTGACAGGGATGTCTTTTTCTTTTGAGATTTCAACGGCATTCCCAAGATGATCGCCATGCGCGTGAGTCAGAAAAATATCATCGATTTTTTCTTCTTTCCAACTAAATTTTCCGTTTTTATCAACCCAAGGATCAATCAAAATCCCTTTATCTTCTGATTTTATATAAAACGCACTGTGATGAATATATTTTAAATCAACCATAATACACTCCATTAATAATATAAGCTCTACTGTTTTAATCTAACATATTTTAAAGTAAAATACAATTATGAATACGTATGAAAACGCAATGCACAAATGCATAGAACTTGCAAAACTGGGTGTCGGGAAAACATCCCCAAATCCTATGGTCGGATGTGTCATTTTGGATAATAACGGAAATGAAATCGCGACAGGTTATCATAAGGAATATGGTACGTTTCATGCCGAACGCGATGCCCTAAATAAACTCAATAACGCAATAGGCTCTACCCTCATTGTAAATTTAGAGCCCTGTTGCCATTATGGCAAAACTCCGCCCTGCACTGATATTATAATTGAAAAAGGTGTAAATAAGGTTGTTTACGGTATGAAAGACCCAAATCCGCTTGTTGCAGGAAAAGGATTGCAAATTCTACAAAATGCGGGTATAAAAATAATTGGTCCTGTGCTTGAAAATGAATGTAAAATTTTGAACGAAATTTTTATAAAAAACAAAACCGAAAATAAAACTTATGTTGCGATAAAAACAGCAACAACCATTGACGGGAAAATCGCGACATCCAACGGAAATTCAAAATGGATTACTTCAGAAGCCGCAAGAAAAAAAGCAAAAGAGTTAAGAAAAAGTTATGATGCAATCCTGACGTCTTCGTCTACGGTAATTGCCGATAATCCTGAAATGAATCATAATATAAAAATAATTCTTGATAATAATTTGAGAACGGACATAAATTCAAATATATATAAAAAAGGTAAAATATATGTATTCTGTGCAAATGCACAATTTAAAAATAAAAACCAAAATAATATTACATATATTCAATCTCCTTTAAATAATGGCATGCTTGATATTGATTTTGTATTATCAAAACTATATGAATTAGGCATAATGAGTGTATTTGTCGAAGCCGGCGGCAAATTATGCGGCAGCATGCTAAAATATGCAGATAAAGTCTACCATTTTATTGCTCCGAAAATTTTATCTGATAACAGCGCTAAAGCATGCTTTGACGGTGATAAAAAGGATAACATTTCTCAATGTTCGTCATTAGTTTATGAAAAAACAGAAATTTACCCCCCTGACATCTTAAATATATATTCCGTCAAACATTGATATTACTTAATTTACGCTTAATATTAAGAAATGTTACAAAAATATATACAAAATCGATAATATTTAGCAATTTTTTATTGAAATTATACTTTATATAAATGTCGGGGAAATCAATAGGGAAAAATAAAGGAGAATTAAAAATGGCCAGAGTACTAATTTCAATGCCGGAAAAATTTTTAGACGAAATCGATTCAGTGGCAAACAACGAAAACAGAACAAGATCTGAATTAATCAGAGAAGCATTAAGAACTTATATGTATAGAAATCAGGTAAGAAATTCAAGCAAGTCAGTTTCTAATGCAGAATTACTTGATGCACTTCTTGGGTAAAATTTTAAAATTTAAAATTTAAGGACAGGGGAAATGAAAAATTATCAATTAACAACAGTTAATAAGTATATTGAATTGTTAGATAATAATGTTTCATCTGAAGAAAGCAATATTATTGATGCAGTTGAAAAATACTTATACAAGGCAAAAAAAGCAAGAGCAAATGCGGAAATACTGGATTTTCTGCTTGCATAAAGACTTCTTTGGTTAAAATTCTTAGGGTAAATGGTTATTAGAAAGTTTAAAAAGACTTGAACAATGTTCAGGTCTTTTTTGATGTTTTATTTGTGGTAAAATCATGTTAAAAAGGAGTTAATTATGCTGAGAGGACCTTTTTTAGACCGAAACTGGATGGCGCAAAATTCCGATTATGATTCATCAGATATTGTAATGCTCGGATTGCCTTTTGATGGGACTGTTTCATATCGCTCAGGTTCCAGATTTGCTCCTGAGCAGATAAGGCTTGCAAGTTGGGGTTTGGAAGAATATTCGCCTGTTTTTGATAAAGAACTTGAGGATGTGAATTTTCACGATGCGGGGGATTTGGAATTCCCGCTCGGCAACACTTATAAATCATTAGAGCAAATAAGAGAAAATGTTGAAGATATTTATAAAGACGGAAAAAGAGTTTTTGGTATCGGCGGAGAACATCTGGTAACCCTGCCGGAAGTTCAAGCTGTATCTAAATATATCGACAATCTTGCGATTGTTCATTTTGATGCACATACGGATCTGAGAGAAGAATATCTGGGTGAAGAAATGTCGCACAGCTCCGTTATTTGGCATTGTTCAAAGATTGTCGGGGTTGATAATATCAAGCAAATAGGTATTCGTTCAGGTATGAAAGAAGAATGGGAATTTATGAAAAAACACAATACTCTTTGCCATCAATTCTCTGATATTGATTGCCTAAAGGATAAAAATATATTTGTAACCGTGGATTTAGATTGTCTTGATACATCTATTATGCCGGGAACAGGGACTCCTGAAGCCGGTGGAATGACATTTAAAGAACTCAATGAGTGGTTTTACTATTTAAAAGACTTTAATATTGTCGGGGCTGATGTTGTAGAACTTGCTCCAGATTATGATTCAAGCGGAGCATCAACCGCTGTAGCGACAAAGGCTATAAGAGAACTGCTTATGGCAATGTAGGGATATATGGAAACTTTTGAACGAATAGAATACTTAAAAAATGAAATTAACAAGTCAAATTATGAGTATTACGTGAATGAAAACCCGTATTTGACTGACTTTGAGTATGACAAACTTTTTGCCGAACTGAAAGATTTGGAAGAAAAATATCCGATGTTCAAAACTCCTGATTCTCCGACTCAAAGAGTGGGATCGGTTAGTGAAAAGTTTTTCCCCCACAAACATAAATACCGCCTTTATAGTCTTGATAATTCTTATAATGCTGAGGATTTAGAAAAATGGTATGAAAGAGTCTGTAAAGAGTACGATAAAGAACTTGAACTCGTTTGCGAACTTAAAATTGACGGTCTTGCGATTGCTCTGACGTATGAAAACGGTGTTTTTGTTCGTGGAGTTACAAGAGGGGACGGTGTAACTGGTGAAGACATTACTCAAAACCTAAAAACAATAAAAGCTATACCTCTAAAACTCTTTGAACCGAAAAATCTTGAGGTCAGAGGGGAAATTTACATGCCTAAATCTTCCTTTGAAAAACTCAATCAAGATGCACTTGAAAATGGCGAAAAAGTGTTCGCAAATCCCCGTAATGCAGCAAGCGGTTCTTTAAGGCAGCTTGATAGTACGATTACCGCAAAGCGTGATTTGTCAATGTTTACTTATACCGCTATTTTTGAAGATAAAGTTGATAAAACCTGCAAAACGCACTATGATAGCATTCAAAAACTTAAAGAATTAGGCTTTAAGGTTAATCCGAATATCCGATTAGTCAAAAATATAAAAGAAGTTCTTGAGTATCTGCACGAATGGGAGTCAAAAAGATTTGAACTAAATTATGCGACTGACGGTGTTGTAATCAAAGTGAATGATATCGCTATACAAAAAGATTTAGGCTACACTGCGCGCGCACCAAAGTGGGCAACCGCATTTAAATTTCCCCCCGAAGAAGTAAAAACTAAACTGCTTGATATTGAATTAAATACAGGCAAAACAGGAGTTGTAACTCCTGTTGCAGTATTAGAACCGGTGCAATTGGCAGGTTCTACGGTATCAAGAGCGAGTTTGCATAATTTTGATGAAATAAAAAGATTAGATGTACGCATTGGAGATGAAGTTTTAATTATGAAAGCGGCTGAGATTATACCAAAAGTAATTAAGGTTGTTGATAATCCCTCGCATCAAAGTCTGCCGGAGTACTTCCCTCCTACAAAATGTCCTGCTTGCGGAAGTGATTTGATAGAAAAAGAAGGACAAGTCGGATTGTATTGTCCTAATCCTGATTGTGAAAGTCTAATGTGTGCAAAAATTGAATACTGGGCTTCTAAAGAAGCTATGGATATTGATAAAGTTGGACCATCATTAATTGCGCAATTATATGATAGAAAAATGATATCAAACCCTGTTGATTTATATAAATTGCTTCCGCAAGATTTAATGATGCTTGATTTAATCCAAGAAAAGTCTGCATCAAATATTTATATGTCTGTTCAAAACAGTAAAACACGTCCTTTAAACAGGCTTGTCACTGCTCTTGGTATTCGTCATGTCGGAAAAGAAACGGCTGATATTTTAACCGGAGAATTCCATTCTCTTGACGAACTCAAAGGTGCAACTTTGGAACAATTATCGAATGTTGAAGGAATTGGTGAAATTATTGCCCGGTCAATATATGAATATTTCCATGATGAAAACAATTTAAAATTACTTGATGAATTAAAATCATTAGGTATTAATCCGAGTGCAAAGGTTAAACCTAAATCAGATAAATTAGCGGGCAAAATCTTTGTATTAACAGGGACGTTAGAACACTTGACAAGGGATGAGGCTTCGGAAATAATAAAATCACATGGCGGTAAAACTTCTTCTTCTGTATCGAAAAAAACAGATTTTGTGCTTGCCGGTGTTAATGCGGGTTCAAAATTGGACAAAGCACAAAATTTAGGTGTTATAATATTGACAGAAAATGATTTTCTTGAAATGATAAAATAAAAGGATAAGTGTAGTATGAAAATTTTTCAGATAAACGGTTTTAGAGGCTTAATAATGACGGCATTTATTGTATGCTGTTTGTTTGCGGGATTTGTTATCTTCCCCGGGGTTGTTGCAATGCATTTATGGAATAATTATCTTGTAAATTTACTTGCATTCCCTTCTTTAAATATATTCCAAGGAGTTTTGCTTTGGGCGATAACTGCTGTTTCTTACTATATTATTTCAAACGGCAAAATGCCGGTTACATTTGAAACTCCTGATTCATTGAGTGATGCTGAATTGAATATGATTATGAAAAAAGCCCGTATCAGTTCCGATATGAGAAAAATTAATACAATCATGAGAAATTCTGACAGTTTCCAAAAAACTTCATCAAAATCGCAAAATAACTCAAATGTAACATCACCTATGGCTGAAAAGCAAGAAGATGATGAAAATATCAAGTTAGGCAATTTTAAATAATTATTAAGGAGTATGTTATGAAAAAAAGTATTACCGTATCGGCGCTTGTTGTAGCGCTACTAATTTTACCGTTTACGCTTTTGCCTGCGGATGCAGATGGAACTGCAACCTGCCCAAAAGGGACATTATCTGTTTCATATTCAACTGAAAAAGAGGTAGTGCCTGACACTGTGGAATTTTCTGTTACAGTAAAAACATCAGATAAAAAATCAATGCAGGAAGCGTCGAGAAAGAACAAAGAAATTTGCAATAAAATATATGATTATCTGAAAGCTAATATTAACAGTACAAATGGTGATTATATCAAAACCGCAAATTTCAATGCAACTCCGATTTACAATTACGTAAATAATAAAAGAGTCTTTGACAGATACGAAGTTTCAAATAATATTGTCGTTCATACCAAATCATTAGATAAAGTTTCTTCTTTCATTGATAATGCTATTACAATGGGCGCAACAGATGTAAACAGATTAAATTTCAGCTTGTCAAATAAAGATAAACAGTGCGCGGAACTTTTATCTGCTGCTGCAAATCAGGTAAAAGGCAGAGGAAATGCTGTCGCTGCAGCCCTAGGTACAACAATTACCGGATTTAAGAGTGTAAATACCTCGTGTTCCCTTAATCAAAGAAATGTAAATTTTGCTTATGCAAATATGAAGTTAATGCGTGCGTCGGGTGCGTCTATGGATGCGGTGCCTGAAGCGGCTCCCGCAACAAATATAGAAGTCGGAAATATTACAATTTATGCAAACGTGGATGCTACACTGTATTTGAAATAGCAGAAAAATAAGTTATTAATACTTTCGAAAATTTGTCGTAAAAGCTAATCTTTTACGACAAATTTTTCCAGAGTTTCTTTTAAAGCTTCTGCAACTTTTTTTACCATCTCGCTATCATCTTCTTTCCATCCTGCTATACGTTCTTTAATTGCTCTTTTGGTATCTTTAATTTCTTTTTCATCAATAGCTTTGTCTGTTCGAATCTGATATGACGGACTGCTTTTGATTGATTCTATTATTCGTTCATCTTTTAGTAATTCAGTGTTAATTTCCTTATAGTATGCGGGAATTGATTTTTTAATTACATTCATGTAGTGTGTAATAAGTTGAGAATAAGATTTGCTTATTTCAACAGGAAGTTTAACCGCATCTTTAATTTTTAAATCTGCATTAAACGCATTCACAAACAAAGGTTGTGAAACAAATTGAACAAGTCTTTTTTGGATTTCTTTTGCGTTTGATGCAATTGCATGACCAGCTGCCCCTTTCGGGTGATGTTCAGGATCCATGTCGACGTGAATTTTTTTTAGTTCTCTTATCGGCTCATATACATATTTATGTTCTGTTTCTTTTGCATCTTTATAATTTTTCCCGTAAAGAAAAATTACTTCGCATTCCCGTCGGTCTTCCATTTTAACCTTAGTATTTGAACTGACAAATCTCATCTGCCAATCTGCGTATGTTGATTCTCTTGGTCGGGAGATATCTGCACGTTGAATAAATTCGCCTAAAGGTTCCAAGGATGCTTGTGTTATCCCATTTTGCCTTATTTCCAAATCAGGGAACCGCATAACCTGTCCGTTTTTACCTTTAATAAAACTGCCGGTTTGAGGGTCTTTTCTTCTCAGGCGTGACAATATCCAGCCTTCTTCTTTCATTGCTTCAAGAAATTTTTTGAAAGCCAAAACATCCTGTTGATCTTGCCAATATATAGTTCCTCGAATCATGTCCTGAGCGCTGCCCTGTCTTTCATATTTATCCATTACAGAGTCTTTATGTTTTATTGGACATTTTGAGTTATACTCAACATCATATTCAAATCCGTAAGCTTTTACCTTGTCAATCGCTCTGCGCAACCCCGCATGAAATTCTTTAGCCATAGCAATTAATTCAGGTTCAATGTTGTCATAACCTCTTGAGAGTGCATCTTTAAAAAATGTATTATCATATTTTGGCATCCTTGCTCCAAATGATACTGTATCTGTCGCAGGTTCCTGCCTCAACCTTAAAGCTTGATTTTTGTAACTTTGCTGCTGTTTGTAGTTCACAAACGAATTTTGAAATATTGGGGTAACTTGCATTTTAAATTCCTTTTTTTACATTAAATTCCGTAAAGATTAAAATTGCGCTTTTGTTAAGAATAATTTACAAGTATTATTTTGCAAGCAATGATTTTGCGAATTCAACAGACTGTTCATTAATATCTCCGCCTGCGAGTTCTGCTATAGCTTTTATACGATTATCACCGGTCAAAACAAACACTTCAACTTTAGTCATATCTTGTTGTGATTTTCTTACATAAAAATGCTTATCGGCTTTTGACGCAATAATAGGTTGATGTGTGATTACGATGACTTGATGCGATTTAGACAATAATTCTATTTCATCTGCAACACTTTGAGCGGCATGCCCTGATATTCCGGTGTCTATCTCATCAAAAATTACTGTATCAATTTCATCGTTTTGGGCAAAAATAGATTTTATTGCAAGCATAACTCTTGAAATTTCGCCTCCTGATGCGACTTTAGATAAAGGCTTTAAACCTTCCGAAACATTTGTTGAAATCATAAATTCTACATTATCAGCACCCTCGTATGACAGCGGCTTATCCTCAACTTTTATTTCAAATTTTGCTTTCGGGAGTTCTAAAACAGCCAGTTTATCCTCAATTAAGGAAGATAGTACTTTTGCATAATTTTTTCTGTGTTCACTGATTATTGATGCTATTTTATTCAATTCAATTTCATATTCACTTATTTTATTTTCCAAATCCTGAACATTTTTTGTTGAATATTCGATGCCTGACAGTTCTTCACTTACTTTGCTATAAGTTTTTAAAACATCTTCAAGCGTGCCACCATATTTACGTTTCAATTTATCCAGTAAAAAGAGTCGTTCCTGAATTTCATTAAGCCTTTGGGTATCATTATCAAGATTTTGAGAATAATCTCTTAAAAAAGATGCAATTTCACGCAATGTTTCGGAAACATTTGAAAAATCTGAACTTGCCTCCTCAAGCTTTGAGTCATATCCTGACGCCTTTGATATGTCGGATTTTATTTTTGTCAAAGATTCAATAATAGAGCCGTCATCCCCATTTATAGCCCAATATGCGGAGCCTGTAAGTTCTTTTAATTTTTCTGCATTATTAAGAACTTCAAGTTCTTGTTCAAGCTCGGTATCTTCATTTTTGTTTTTAATTTGGGCTTCTTCAATCTCATTTATTTGGAATTTAAGAAAATCAATTTGAGATTCGGTTGCATTTGCTGTGGCTTTTGCGGCTTCTAATTCGGATTTAAGTTCGGAATAATCCTTAAAAATTTTTTTATAATTTTCAAGGATATCGCCATAAAATTCTTTTGCATAGGAATCAAGCAAATTTATGTGATACTGCGGCTGCAAGAATGTATATGTTTGATGTTGAGAATGGATATCGACAAACAGTGTTTTTATTTTTTTTAATAATTCTTGATTTACCAGAGTGCCGTTAATTCTTGAGCGAACGCCGTTTTGTGTAATTTCTTTTGAAATAATTAATTCTGAGCCGAGGTTGTCAATTCCGTATTCGTCAAAAATTTCAGACAAATTACTGTGCGAATTTTCAAGCACAATTTCAATTGCGGCTTTATCACATCCGGTTTTAATGACATCTTTTGAAACTCTGTTTGAGAACACTAAATCAATAGCGTTGAGCAAGATGCTTTTACCTGCGCCTGTTTCCCCGGTTATAACATTTAAACCGCCGTCAAAATTCGCACAAAGTTCATCAATCAATATATAATTTTGTAATTTTAATTGCTTTATCATTTTTTATCAGAATTACAAATTAGCTCCGCAGCATTTTTTGAATTTTTTACCACTGCCGCAAGGACAAGGATCATTTCGCCCTATTTTTTTAGTCAAATCTATTTCCGGTTTATTTTCTTCATCTTCAATTATCCCTAAAGTGTTTGAAAATGCATTGGAACGATACAAAACAGTAGTAGATGACATAATTTTATTGTTCAAATATCTTCTTTTATAAACTCTTAACAATTCATCAAGAGTATAGTTCTTAGCCAAAACGGCATTAACAATTTCCATAAAGTTTTTATGCTTATTGGCAACTGTTCTTATCAAATTAGCGCTGTATTTGTCGTTTCTGAGAAAATATTTTATGCACTCGTCATAGTTTTCAATAGTAGTGTAATCCTTTACTTCAAATATTTTATTGAATGTACCATAAAACGGAACTGCATATAATCCCAATTCTTTGTCATAAACAATTCCTACATCATATTCTTCCGAGTGTGAAGAAAATCCGCCAAGAGAATTTTCCAAAAAATTGTCATAAGAATTATTAAACTCAGATACATTGAAAAATTTGTATTCGGAAGGCTCTGTGATATATTGTTCATAATCTGATTTGTTGCCTTCTTCCGCATAATCATTAAATAACCCGATTAAATCATCCGCATTTTTATTTGTGGTAATTATCTCAGTTTTACCGTCGAAAAATTCAATAAATTTTTCATATATATCAGCGACATCCTGTTCAATTTCCTTTTGTTTTTCGGGATTATCCAGATAAACCAACTCAGGATTTTGAATAATTTTTGCAACAGCAAATCGATATGCATCTGTTTTTCTTGAGGATGGTAATACCCCTGAAATTTCAAGTAAATAATCATCTCCGTCAATTTTTACGACTCTTGCAATAATGAAACAACCTACACCGATACCTCTAAATGCTGTCATTTTTATTAAAGACGTTACCATATAGCGTTTTTCATTTACGATATTTAAAAATTCAAAACCTGTTTTGGTTACTCTTTTTATTTCAAATACCGAGGATATTGAATCCTGCATAGCTTCAACAATAGTTTTTGTTTCTTTATCAAGACCTTTATTATTTTCCAGATACAATTCAGGAATACTTTTGTAATCCTCGCCTATATTTCTTTCTAATATATAGCTAAAACATGCAGCCTGAAAATTTACTCCGTTGCGGGAATTTTGCCCCAAAGTCCTCAGATATTCATTAAAATCATCTTTTATATCCTGATGTACCTGTATAAAATCAGCAATATTTCTTATAACTGAATTAATTTCTTCTGTACGTTGTTGTATATCCATTTTTATCCCCTTTAGTCTGTGTATGTTTAAAGAATATAATTAATTGCAAAAATTCTCAAATATATTAAGAAAATGAACAGGTATTGTCAATTAGTCAGTCAGTTTGAAATCGCCGTTTTTCTTAATATGTTCGACCAATCCTCCGTCATTGAGCAGCTTTATCATAACAGGCGGAAGCGGTTCAATCTGTATTATTGCACCATTTGTGTGATTTGTAATAATACCTTTTTCGACATCAAGTTCTAATTCATCCCCGTCATCTATTGAATCTGTATCACATTCAATCGCCAAAAGTCCGATGTTTATAGCATTACGATAAAATATTCTTGCAAATGATTTCGCCAAAACAGCCCCAACTCCTGCAATTTTCATAATTCTTGGTGCATGTTCTCTTGATGAACCAAGACCAAAATTATTGCCTGCCACAACAAAATCACCTTTTTGCATGCGTGAAGCAAAGGTTTCATCAGCATCTTCAAGAACATGTTTTGCAAATTCGTTCAAATCCGAGCGTAAATGATACAAACGCCCTGGTGCGATATGATCTGTAGATATATTATCCCCGAATTTAAAAGCTTTACCCTTCATTTTATTCTCCTTTTTTATCATACTACCGCAAAAACAAAAACTATGCTATAATATTATCAGGAGTAAAATATGTATTTTAACAGAAAATGCAAAATTACATTTGTTTGCCACGGAGCAACTATATATTCTGAAGAAGGACGTTTTTCCGATGCTCAGAATTATCCGCCATTGTCAGACCAAGGGGTTGATGAGATCGAAAACGTAGTCAATTATCTTAAAGCCAGAGCAATCAAAAATGATGTAATATATTCTTCTCCTGCTATTAGAGTGCAACAATCTGCCGAACTTGTTGCAAAATTGTTTAAGCAGGACTTTGAAATAGTGGAAGATTTAACGCAAAGACAATGCGGAGAATGGAACGGGCTTACTTATTCGCAAATTTTAGAAAAATATCCGCAAGGTGTTTCTGAGATTTTAGCAAATCTTGAAAGCGGTAAAGCAGGGGAGAGTACTCCCGATTTTATCAAAAGAATTAAACATGTTATAGATGATTTAGTGGAAAAAAATACCGGAAACAGGATTATTATAGTAACTCATCCTGATGTTATTCAGGCTGCAATATCCGGAGCTTTAGAAATTCCTGCTGATAAGATGCTTAAAATTTATATCCGAACAGGCAGCGTTACCCAAATTAGTTACTTCGAAAACTGGGCAAGTCTTGTTTATTGTGACCATGTCCCTTTGTAAAATAATACTTTGCTATAGCTCAATATGACGGATTTTCAGTATATTTTGTGGTATTTGCTATATTAAAGTCATTCATTATTTCCCGATGCAAAAATGTGAAAAAATATTATCTAATATTTCATCTGTAATTACTTCTCCTGTTATTTCATCAAGGGCTAGTAATGCTGATTTCAGGTCAATGTATATCATGTCTTGTAATTGATTATTTTTAGCACCGTCTAAGGCATTAATTAATGACTCTTTGCAGCGAATAAGGCAATTTTGTTGTCTTTGATTTGTTATAAATTCCATATCTTCAATTGAAAAATCAAGAACTGTATCTTTAATTCTCTGCTTTAGTGTTTCAAGTCCTGTTTTAGTATTTGCGGAAATTTTCAGACAATTTTCAAATTTATTGTAAAATTTAGCTGCTATATCGATTTTATTTGCGATTATTATATGTTTTTTATTTTTAATAATTTGGTAAATGTCATCATCTTCAGGTAAGAAGCCGGCTGCAGCATCATACAAAAATAAAATCAAATCTGAGTCTTGTACTGATTGTTTTGAGTATTCAATGCCTATTTTCTCAACTTTATTGATGTTTTCTCCATCTCTTATTCCTGCGGTATCAATTAGTGTTACAGGAATACCCAAATCAATCGTTTCACTTATAATATCTCGTGTTGTTCCTGCTATTTCAGTAACTATTGCCCTGTTTAAATTCAGCAAAGCGTTAAATAACGATGATTTCCCGACATTAGGGCGACCGGCGATTGCAACTTTTATTCCCTGACGTAAAATATTTGAGGATTTAGCGTTTGCTAAAATCTTATCAATTTCTGTTATGGAATTTTCAAAATGCTCAACAAGATAAGAATATTCAGGTTCAGCGACATCCTCAGGGAAATCAATTCCTGCAACTATTCTTGAAGTTACCTCAAAAATATCTTTTTTTATTTTATTTATTCTCTGAGATAATACGCCGGATAGATTTTTAGCGGATTGAACAGCAAAATCGGATGTTTTCGAATGAATTAAATCATCAACAGCTTCAGCCTGTGATAAATCAATTCGCTTATTTAAAAATGCTCTTTTTGTAAATTCTCCTCTTTGAGCAATCCTTGCACCATTTTTAATAACAATATCAAGGATATTTTTTACAACATGTATTCCCCCATGACATTGAATTTCAATTACATCTTCCCCTGTATAGCTGTTTGGAGCTTTAAAAGGCAAGATTATTACTTCGTCAATTTTTTTATCATTATCAATACACCATCCGTGGCAAATTTTACCAGCAATAAAATCGTTAAGGTTTGTAACTTTTTTTGCGATGTTAAAACTTTTATCCCCTGAGATTCTGATTACTCCGACTCCTCCTGTGCCTAATGGAGTTGAAATAGCTGCTATAGTGTCAAATTCGTTATTTATATTCATATCAAAATTATATTACAAATATTCAAATATTTACTCTTTTTGTATGTTTTATGAGTAATCAACTGTTAAAAATCCTTAATATGCTTGCATTTATCTAAAAATTTGATATAGTTATTAAGTACATTAAAGAAGGAGTTTTATTATGAACAAAGAAGAATTAGTACAAGAAATCGCTAAAAAAGCAAGTGTTACACAAAAAGAAGCTGCTGAAGTTTTGACTTGTTGGATTGATACAATTCAAAAAACAGTTAAAAAAGGCGGTAAAGTTACTTTAGTTGGTTTTGGTACTTTTGAATCTCGCAAAAGAGCTGCAAGAATTGGCAGAAATCCACAAACAGGCAAGGAATTAAAAATTCCTGCTAAAACTGTTCCTGCATTTTCAGCAGGTAAAAAATTCAAAGTTGCTGTTAACGGCAAGTAATTACGTTTAAGTAAGTTTGAGAAAGGTATTCTTCTTGCAAAGATGAATACCTTTTTTTTATTCCTGTTTTTGGTATGATGTAAAGAAGTAAGAGAGGGATTAAATATGTTGGATAGTTTATTAGCCGGCTTCATTTCTTGGCTGGAAAATGTTATAACAGGTTGGGGTGCTTGGGGTATTATGGGAATTATGGCGCTTGAGTCATGTAACGTACCTATACCAAGTGAGGCTACCATGCCATTTGCAGGTTATTTGGTTTCAAAGGGTTCAATGAATTTTCATATAGCTGCTTGGGCCGGTGCTATAGGTTGTTTGCTCGGGTCAATACCGTCTTATTATCTTGGGTATTTTGGAGGCAGACCCTTTGTTGAAAAGTATGGAAAGTATTTCCTTATTTCAAAAAAAGATCTTGAAAGTACTGACAAATGGGTCGAAAAATATGGGGATTGGGCATTTTTTATTTGCAGAATGCTTCCTGTAGTCAGAACATTTATATCTTTACCTGCAGGAATTTTAAGAGCTAAAAAAAGATTTTTCTTTTCTATGACATTACTTGGGTCATTGATTTGGTGTTATGCTCTTGTTTATGTCGGTGTTGCTTTCGGTGAGCATATCAAAGCTTTTAAATCTTTGTGGCACAAATTTGATATAGCAATAATACTTATTTGTCTTGCTCTTGTAATTTGGTATGTATATCACCATTTCAAAAATTTAAAAGAAAGTTAATGTTAAAATTTGATTACCTTTACTTCTGATTCAATATCATAAAACATTTTCGCAGAATTTTTGAATTTTTCAGGTTCGGCGCTGACATAAAATTCTTCATAATTTTCAGAGTGGTTTTCTCTTGTTAAGCCTGATAAAATCAAGTCTGCATTTATAGAGTGTGCGAAGTATGCTGCCGGGTCTATAAATAGTTCCTTCGGCGCAAATTTTGTAAGTACCGGTAATAAAAAGGGGTAGTGTGTGCAGCCTAAAACGATTTTTTGCGGATTCATTCTTAGCATTGTATTTAAATCGTTTTTTATAATCTCCACACAATCGGGATTTTCGGATGTATTATTTTCAACGATTTTTACCCAAGCAGGACAATCTCTGCCGTAAATTTTCATATCCGGATTATATTTTGCTATTTCCTTTTGATAAGCACCTGAATTTATAGTAGCAGGAGTTGCAAAAATTCCTATTCTTTCAAGCTGCGTTTTCCCTATAATTTTTGCAATCGATTGTACAATCGGATATATTTTAAAATAGTATTTGCTTCTGATATCTTCATAAATAGTGGATGAAGTCGTATTGCAAGCCATTACAACAGCTTTACAGCGTTTTTCTTGAAAAAAGTTAAGAATATCTTTTGAATAATCAAGAAGTTGTTCTTTTGTTTTTTCGCCATAAGGAACGTGCAAAGTATCGCCAAAATATATAATATTCTCGTTTGGCATGAGTTTTTTTACTTCTTTTAAAACTGTAAGTCCTCCGACACCTGAGTCAAAGAACCCTATTGGCATATCATTTCTTGAAGTATTCATCAATTCCCTCTACTATGGCTTTTGCAGTTGCATTTTTTCGGCTTTCTGTTATGAGCTGCGCTCTCTCACTTGGATTTGAAATAAATCCCGTTTCAACCAATATTGCAGGTGCGGTCGTATGATTTATAACATAAAATTTAGATTTGAACAACCCTCTGTCTTTTGAGTTTATATTATTAAGCATTGCGGCATGAATGTGTTTTGCAAGTTTTAAGCTGTTCTCCTTATAGTAATGTGTTTCTAGTCCTGAGGGGCTTTCACTGTTACTTGAATTAACATGGATACTTACAAAAATATCAGGATTAAATGTTTCACTGAATTCGACCCTGTCCTGCAAAGAAACATAGGTGTCATCAGTTCTTGTCATAGCTACTGTATAGCCTTTTTTCTCAAGCATGTTTTGAACTCTTTTTGAAATGTCCAGCGTAAGATCTTTTTCATTTATATTTCCACGCAGAGCTCCATAATCCGTTCCCCCGTGTCCTGCATCAATTACAACGTATTTTTTGTTAGAATCACGTTTTGGCATTGGTTTTTCTTCAAGTATAATCGGCTCAAAAGTTTCAACGGTAGGAACAAATTTTTGAGCTGTTTTGAGTTTGATGCGTAACGTTTTCCCGTCAGCCCCGAGGAAAATATCAACTTTATCATCATTTTTAGCAGGAACAACAAGACTAACTCCGCCTTTTTTAGCGTCCTTAATCTCAATTCTTTCAAAAGCTGTCCCTCTAAGTTCAGATTGAATTGCACCGCTAAAATAATTTTTTACATTATATAATGTAAGCTCAATATTATTAGAGTTTCTTTCAAAACCGAATATAATCGGTTTTGAAAATGCAAATTTTGCTGAAAAATTATTTGCGGAATCGGCTTTTTCTGATGTAACGCTTGTCATATCTGCTGTTGTTGTGTATAAATTCAGCGGGCTTGTTGATGCCGTATTGAGTAATGCAATTTTTTGAGAATTCCCGAATACAACGGGTTTATAAACTTTAGGAGTTGAGGTTGTTAAAACAACTCTTGCAGTATTACTATCAAATTGACCAATTTTGATAATATCTTTGTCTAAAGTTATGTCTTTATTACGAAGCATAGGATTTACCGAAGCATTTTTAATATCAAATGCTACTCTTGACGGGTTAGCAAGATATACGGGTTTTATAAGTGTGTATGAACCATATCCGTTTAAAATGGGGGTATCACCCAAAATAGTTATGCTGTTTATATAATATTTTGTTTTAAAATGAGAATCTTTTGTTGAAAGAGTAAAACTGTCGTTCTGATTAGCTTGTGTTAAGTCTGAGAATGCGGAATTTATTTCATTAACTACACTTTTTTGAGAATTTATTTTTTGTTGAATATTTATTTTTTCAATAACGGAATTAACCCCTGATTCTTTAAAAATTTCCTGAAAATAGTAATTTGTCATAACAGGCTTTTTAAATCTTATAAATAAAGTATTATTAAGTCTTAGCAGCGAAATATTCTGAGGATTGAAACCGGATTTATATTTAAGAGAAACACGAACAATATCCGGAGTTTTTGAGGCTTGCGTTATATTAATCTCCTCTATTTCATTAGTATTTATCAGATACGATTTATTCCCGTTATTAAGAATTGCAGGTTTTAATTCAAAATATACTTCATTATCTTCTTCAACAGACATCAGTTCCGGCTTTTCTAAAGGATATTCAAGATTGTCGGGGCTATTGATTGACATAAACGCTCCTGAGTTATCAAATGACACCGAGGATATCCCCAGTGATTGCGCAAATGATTGAGAGAAACACAAATTAAGGATAAATGCGAATAATAAAAATATTTTAATAAAAACTTTTTTCATGCCTAAAATCCCTAATTTAATTATAGATTACATAAAACTAATGGCAAATATGTAAATGTGTATAATAAATTGTTACTTGAAAATGGGATGTGTTTTATGTAGTATACAAATATAGATAATGATACTGACGATGTGTGAGTCGTCTTGCACAGAGCAAGACGAGCAGTTTTTCCGAGCGGAGTCGTTATCATCAACATGACAATTGAATAATTATGCGCCCGTAGCTCAGCTGGATAGAGCGTTTGGCTACGAACCAAAAGGTCGGGAGTTCGAATCTCTTCGGGCGTATTTAACGGGATATAACTTCTGTTATGTCCCGTTAAGTTTGTTTAATGAAGAATTTGAATGATTTCACTGTTGTAGGTTTGATGTCTGTTTTGAGTTTGAAGTTTTCATGTTATTGCGAGTGCGAAAGCCCGAAGCAATTCAGCCATTTGTCGTCGGCGTAGCAACGCCGACCTCCTTTGTCCCCTTGAATTCATTTCAGGGTCTATCAATTTTGATATGTAATGAAATAAGTTTGAAAAATTTTCCCCTTTGGTAGGGGAGGAAAGGAGGGGTTTTAGATATTTGTTGGGATAAGCCCAACTTACGAATTTGCAACGGCTGTATTGTTTGAAACCCATCCCTTCCCACCTCTCGAGAAACGTGACATTTAGTCACCTTTCTCTCGGCAGAGTCCTACCAAGGGAAGGAAATTCGGTGCA
>CACXFH010000015.1 GCA_902766975.1 uncultured bacterium
CAGGGTTATACAAATCAATGTCGCTGTCTTGATGCTTATGGTAATTCATATAACGGAAACAGAGCAGGCAGATGCTGCAATAACAGTACATCTTATGCAAATTCTTCAGGCGATTGGTGTTGTACTCAGGGCTATCAAAATCAATGCCGCTGTACGGGTAATGGTACCGCATACAATATAGGCAATGTTACAAGGTGCTGTTCAGGTACGGGCAACGATTGGTGTTGTAACCAAAATAAAAGTTATTGTAATTGTGCGCAAAAATATGCAAAAAGTGCGAATCCCGCCCAATCTAGTTATTGGGGAAGAACAAGAGGAGCCTATACATCAACGAGCACAGAAAGTTGCTGTACCGGTAGCGGCAGAATTACGGGTGCAGATTGGTTGGCAGGCTGTTGCAGCGGGACATATTTGTATTCAGCCTCGGGTTCAAGAACAGGCAGTGAAACTAATGGAGAATTCGCCCAGTGTTGTGTAAATTTATATCAAACGAATTTAAGAGGAACGTATTTCTATGCGGGTTCAGACTGCTGTAATGCTGTAGGTGATAATGGCACAGGTACTGCATTCCCCGAATGCAGAAATTGTGCACTCTCAAGTTTATATTCAAGCGGTTATACAAATGTAGAAACAAATAATTATACTAGTGCGGCATATAATTGTTGTCAAACTAATTCAGGACTCGTTTCAAATAGTTCTAATTGGGCAAATTATTGTTGTTTGATTACTGTTCCTCAACAAAATGGTAAATATAGAGCTTGGGCTTTCAATTCATACCCGGCGTGTTGTGACAAGCGCAGATCTTCTTCCGGTGTGTATGCATATACTCCTGCATACTACGGTTCTTCTGATGCCACTTGTCTTGCAGGCGGCAGAGATAGTCAGTGCTCGACATGGCAGTATAACGGAAATTACGGATATTATTGCGGCACACAAAGTGCTTGTAATGCATGGCGGTACAAGGGCGCAACAGTAACTGCGGCTCAACAAAAGGCTTGCTGTGACATGTGGGGCAGCAATCCTCCTGCCGCATTAAAAAATGCTTGTTGTTCGGTATCAAGTAACACATATAGCTATTGCGATATTTGTGAGGGGTGGAAAAACGGTACTGCAACATTAACCACTGCGCAAAAGCAATCTTGCTGTGCTAAATGGACCAGTTCAACAGTTCCTTCCGGGCTGAAATCTACTTGCTGCAGTTTGGGAAATTCCTGTTATACTCAGAAAAGTGTAACCTGCAGCGCTTGTAACAGATATGTACATTATAACCACCAGTATTCTTATTGTACCGGAGGGGTAAATATATATTATAACAATTGCTCTTGCTGCAGCAAATTCTGCGGCGGTGGCTACAACTACAATACCACATAACTTACAGGTGGTGGTACAGCCGTGGCAAATATTCAAAACCCCTCCTAGCCTCCCCTAACAAGGGGAGGAGCTTTAGGCGAAGGATCGCCCCGATTGAAGGCGCAAGATTTGCCTCATTAGGTAATTCTTCGGTCATTTCATATCCTCAGAATAATGTAAATTGTTTTACAAAACATAAACTTATAGACATTTAAATGAAAATATTATATACTTATTTCAGAAAAGAGGGATTATATGGCTAAGAATAATGATACGGTTCCAATAGAGGTTACGATTTTAACTTCCGATCACGATATAAAAGGGGTTGTTCACGTTTCAAAATATACGAATACAAACAGAGAACTGACGGATTTGCTAAACGATAGAGAAAGAAGATTTTTAGCCGTAACGAATGCTGAAATTTATCCTCGTACAGGAAATCAGTCTCCAAGACGCTATAACTTTTTAGAAATTCACATGGATTATGTTTTGATGGTTCATCCTACCACTCAGGCAGTATTCAGAGATTCGGGCAAAACTCAGGAAGATATCGCAAGATTCAGAGATTTGAGAGCTAAGCTAAACCAGACAAAGCCGTTTTAAGCTATAATAGCAAAAAATATTTTTACGTATTTTAATATCATCATGACGAACGGATATTATTTGATTTCAAAAGTTGTAAAACTGCCGTATTATAAGTATAACGGTGATGCATTGCGGCTTGTTAATCAATCGGCAAGAACTGTTGATGAGGTTGTTGTCGGATCAAAAAATAATAAAAATATAAAAAGAAAAATTACCACATTCAAAGATTCTCACGGAAACATAATTGAGAGAGTATTCAATTATTCCGATAAACCGTATAAAAACAGAATTTATACAAGAGATTATAACGTTATCGGGGATGATGAATTTGTAACTTCTACACACATTAAAGAATATTCACTGCCAAGAGCAATGAAAATCCTTCATTTACAATCAGTTGCAGAAAAGTGCAAAAGAACTTTATTTTGGACTCCCATAAAATTTTTTACAAATCATTTGAGCCAAAATATAAATACCGGCGATAAGATATTGACACAGGTTATTCAGAAAAATTTATTAAAACCTCAGAAAGAAATACATAAATTTATTGAATTTCCATATATAAAAGCAGGCAAAATTGCAAATACGCAAAAAAGAATTTTAGAGTTCAGCGTAAATACATTTTTGGGAAATAAGGTTAATAATAAAAATAGATTTACACAAGGGACAAAATTCCCGCAGGAGGATTCCTTTTTGGGTTTTAGAGCATTGAGTATAAATGACTCAAAAGAAGCGTTTACCCAAAAATTTATCATGGATAGAAAATTGTCAAACAAACGTATTAAAATAGACACGGAATATTTACCTTTAAATAATGATGAAGAATTGATGACTGCAATGTTTGATCCTGATACGGGCTCAATAGATTTTGTCAAAACTTATAAATTCAAAACAAAATCACAGGTATGTTCAACTGCACGTCACGAGACGGAACACGGATGGCAGTTTTATTTACATGCCAGAAATACTAAAGGCGGAGTAACTCCGTGGGAAAGCGAAATGTATGATTTATTCAGAGATTTGCCAAAATCAATGAAAAAAGAAGCCCAAAAATACACTGATGCTATACATTCTTATGTTACGGTCGCAGAGGATAGAACTAAATATCGCCAAAATTATATAGAAATTAAAGCACGCGAAGCGGGTGAAAAAGCAAAAGCTCTGTACAATTACGAAAGAGCGGAAATTCAAAAAGAATTCCCGCACATTCCAAAAGAACTTTTATAATTTAATGATTAATCAGCGTCTAAATATTCCGTAACAAGTTCGGACATGCACTTTCTTTCATCAAAAATTTCATTTTCATCAAAGTAAATGGCTATTTCTCTTTCCGCACTTTCTACGCTGTCAGAGCCGTGGACTACGTTGTATTCCATGACTTGAGCAAAATCGGCACGGATAGTTCCGACTTCCGCTTTATCAGGATCCGTGGAACCCATAAGGTGTCTTACGCCTGCTACTGCGTTGTATCCTTCGACAACCATCGCAACAACAGGTCCGCTTTGAATATATCTGATAAGTCTGGGATAAAACGGTTTGCCTTCATGTTCTGCATAGTGTGCTTTTGCCTGTGCATCAGTCACCTGTAACATTTTTAATGCAGTAACCTTGTATCCTTTAGTTTCAAATCTTTTAATAACTTCCCCGACTAGTCCTCTTTGAACTCCGTCCGGCTTGATTGCAACAAATGTTCTCTCTTCCGGTCGCATAATAAATCTCCTTAAAAAATATCCGATACAAGCTGATTGTATCATGGATTTAATATTTTTACAAATCTATGATATAATTACGATATGAAAAGATTTTTGTTATTACTTTGTATAATTATCTCAGGCTTAATGTTGCCTGTTGCGGCAAACGAGATAGAAGATGACTATTTTGATATTGCGGCAAATTATTGTGTGGTTGGAGATTATAATTCCGCTATGAAATATTTGGATAAAATTTTACAAATAAATCCTTCAAATAAACATGCTGCAGATTTAAAAAGCGGCTTAAACCATGTAATTACAAAAGATAACAAATCATTTATTGATAATGTTTCTCCTCAGGTAAGGCAGGCAATGGAGTACAAAAGAATCGGGGATGAAACAAGAGAATGGAACACTCTTGTAAAAGCGACCGAAGATAACAATTCCTATCTGGCATATTATTATCTCGGGAATTTTTATCGCTCAAAACAGGAATATAAAAATGCCCTAAATGCATATTCGGCAGCGTCTTCCGCAAGAACTGATTTTGCCCCCGCATATTTGGGTACGGCAATTGTGCTTTACGAAATGGGGCAATACAACGGGGTTCTCAACCCTGCCGATAAATATTTGTCATTTAATCCCGATGATGATTTGGCTTATGCAATTAAAGCAAGAGCAGAATTAGAATTGGGTATGATAAACGAAGCGCAGTATGATAATGAAACGGCGATTACTATAAACAATTGTCCGGAATACCAATTCGACAGAGCTAAAATATTGTATAAGCAAGGTTCTGTAAAAGAAGCAAAAAAGCTTCTTGAAAATCTTTTAGGTGATATTCAGACATCTAAAATATATGAATATTTAGGGCTGTGTGATTTGGCATTGGGAAATTATTCAAATGCGGTTACCGATTTTGACAGGGCAATCCTCCTATCTAATGATGACCCACGCTTAGAAATGAAGTATAATGAAGCAAAGCAACTGTTGGAAAATAAAAATAATGAAACATCGGAACGAGCAATATTACCGTAAAAAATCCGGCAATTTTATGTCAAAAATCGTAAATGCGTTTGTTACAATTTGTATGACAATTGCGTTGATGTGGGGGTTGCAGGCATGCAGTAATGTTTCAGCATTAAGATTTGTCCAGTTAAGCGACATACATTTTCTTGAAAACGGTTCAAATACAACATTCAAAATGATTGGTGAGTCTCCAAGGCTGCTTGATGATGCAGTTGCTCAAATTAATGAAATAAAAGATGTTGATTTTGTCATGTTTACCGGAGATTTGATTGATAAACCTTTTGAAAAAGAGCTGCGAGCTGTTTTGCCACATGTGCAGCAATTAAATTATCCCTGGTATTTTACTTTTGGGAATCATGACAGATGTGTGGGCGGATACCTGACATCTGATGTGTATTTAAAAATGCTGCGAGAAGCTAATCCTGATTTTAAATTCGATAATCCTTATTATACATTCATACCTAAAAAAGGTTACAGAGTCATTGTCTTGGATGATATAATTACTACCGAAATAACTTCCCAAGGGTACATTGATGAAAAGCAGCTAAAATGGCTAAAAAAAGAGCTGGACAGGGCCAAAAACGATACTGTACTAATATTTATGCATGTGCCGATAATTGAGCCTTTTGCCAGCCCTAATCATCGTCTTAAAAATGCATCGCAAGTTATGGGATTAATTGAAAGTTATAAAAATCCAATCGGGGTATTTCAGGGACACTACCATGCAACAAGGGTTGTGCAGCACGACAATGTTTTATATGTCAGTACTCCTGCTCTTGTGTCGTATCCTGATGCATTCAGATTAATTACTGTTCAAAATTATAAAGATAAAACGGTTTTTGAGTTGAATTGGTATGAAACAAGAGAAAAAACCATTCAAAAAATGGCAAAACTTCTTGTAATTGCTTCATCGATATATACCGGTGAAGAAAATGAACGTAACGGAATTTATGAAATAAAAAAATAGGACAAAATTATGGTTGATTTTAAAGTAAAATTCAGAGGTGTAAGAGGCAGTTTTCCTGTTGCTGACAAAAAATTTCTGCAATATGGCGGGAATACATCTTGTGTGGAAATTAATGCCGGCGGACATACAATAATTCTTGATGCAGGAACGGGCATTGTAAAAGCAGGTGATGAACTCATGGAAAAGTATATAACATCAGCGCTTGAAGCCGAAAACAGAAGTCCCATAAAAGCTGTTGTGTTGCTATCTCATATACATCAAGATCATTTACTTGGTCTGACATTTTTCAAACCAATGCACATAAAATCCGCGCAAATTGATATTTTCGGCGGCGGAAACAAAAATTCGGAGCTAGAGGATAATTTGTCCAATTTGGTCTTTGGCAAAACATTTCCGCTTGATTTAAATGATATTCAATGTAAACTGAATATTCACAATTTGACCGAAGAATATGCTATTGTTTTAAAAAACGGTAAAGAACCCGAACTTATAGAAAAAGATAGTTTTAGTCCCGAAAAAGATGTTGTTGTAATTAATTTTTATAAATCTTATGTTCACCCTCAAGAAGGTGTAATTATATACAAAGTATCATATAAAGGGAAATCTTTGGTATATGCTACCGATAAAGAGAGCTATCTCGGCGGTGATAAGAAGTTTATTCAATTTTCAAAAAATTGCGACTTACTTATCCATGATGCTCAATATACATCTGAAGATTATTTAAACCCTCATTCCCCAAAGCAAGGTTTTGGGCATTCGACTTATGAAATGGCATTAGAAGCGATGCATCAGTCAGGGGCAAAAAATCTTGTATTTTTCCACTATGACCCGTCTTATGATGATTCTAAGCTTGATAAAATAAAAGAACTTTATACTTCTCAAAACAAAAATGTTTATATGGCTTATGAAGGTTTTGAGTTTGATATTGAATAATTAAAATTAATAATTAAAAGGATAGTATGAAAAAATTATTCATAATAATAGTGTTATTTATGACTTTCATGCCCGCTTTTTCTAAACCGGGAACAATTGTCACATATACCATAGACCCTGAAAAAAATGCTTGGAATCATAATAATATGGGGATAGTGTATATGGAAGAAAAATGCTATTACGCTGCCATTCAGGAATTTAAAATTGCAATCAGTCTTAACCCGAAGGCTCAATCAACTGCTATTTATATGAATAATTTAGGAAAAGCATATTTAACAATCGGTTATCCTGAATTGGCTATAGGCTGTTTTGAGGATGCTCTAAAGCAATATAGTTTGAATTTCGAGTATTATTCAAATCTTGCAAAATGCTATGAGCAGCTTGGCAGAACTCAGAAAGAACTTGCAAAATATAAAGCGCAAACCGCAAAAAATCCGCTTGCACACATAATGGTCGGACTATTGCAGGAGCAAAGCGGGAATAAAAAACAAGCGATAACTACCCTTGATGATTTTGTAATGTCTGAACCTGATTTAATTATCACTCCGGCAGTAAAAAAACATATAAAAGATTTAGTCGATGATATAAATTCCTGATTAAATTGAGAATATTCAAATTTGGATTGATGTCAGAGATATAAAGGCGAAGTTCCTGACTCCGCCTTGTATTTGTTGGGGTTGAAACCTCAACTTTTATATTCTGATTTTAATGAATTAAATTTCAAATATATTGCAGCCTGTCCCAAAATCATAAGGTCGAACCATTTTTATTTTAAGGTTCATATCTAACTCATCGGTCAGGACAAGTTCTGTATATAGCTCCTTGTCATCTTTGTCTAAAAATTGTCTTAAATATGTGTTTTTAGGCAAATTAGATACATCCACACCTTCTTTTGCCAGTTTTTCTTTCGTTTTTTTAGGGAATATGAATGCTATTTTTTTTATCTTATCGCCAAATTTACCGCTTTCACGAAGTTGTTTAGCCGAAGCCTCCCAATCACTGTATCGTGACATCTTTTCAATTTTTAATCCGGCTCCGTCTACTTCTAATGCCTTTATCAATTTTTCATTTTTTATGCCCACACTTTCAAGTATTTCAGCAATACTTTTTGGTTTATTTGCCGAAGTGGAAGTAACTATTTCACTTACTTCATCTTCCGCTTTAGTAACTGTTTCCTGAATATTTGGACTTTCTTTGCTTAATTAGTATCTTAGGGATTTAGAAATTTTTGAGTGAATTACATTTGCTTTACTCAAATATTGAGTTAATTTGTCGTAATTTTTGCTTTTTTCTCCGTACGGAATATTCATGTCCATAAGTTCGTCAACGCTTTTGCTGATTTGTGATAATTGTTCAAGTGAATCACTCAAGGTTACAACCGAATTTACTTTTTTAGAAATTTTTGCAAGAATTTTTCTGGATACAAAAGTTTGTAATTTATATATAAAAGGCAATTTTTCTTTTAATGTGTTATGTAAAATTTTTTCCTTATCACCTAAAACTCTGCCGCCATACATTCTTTGCTTTTCTAGTGAAGAAAGCTCCTGCAAATATCTTTGGCGTTTTGCTTTTAATCCTAAAGCTTCATTTTGAGTTCCATAATTATCTGCAAGTTTAATTTTTTCATCTAATTCTTTGATTGCATTTTCTTTTTCTTTAATTCTATAGTCAATGCTTAATTCTTGTTCTTCAGCCTTATCAAATTTTGAGCTGTTCAATATAGTTGAATCGTATCCGTTCAACCTCTTTTGAGGACTTTGAACAAATGTATTTTTTGAATCAAATTTTGCATTAAACGGATTCACGGGCGAAAATCCGAATTCCCGCGTAAAAATATTTGTATTTACGGTATTTTTTTTGCCGTTAGTATCCATACTTATATTATAAATCGTCAAAAAATTTTTTTTGCCCTTTAAAAGGTGTATTTGTCCCAAAAGTTGTAAAAATTTTTACTTAAATACTTTTTATATATTATTTTCATGGTAGGATTTTAGTAGATAAATATAAATAATGTGACACTTTTTTAAATATTTAAAGGAGAAAGAAAATTATGACAGAAAAAAGAGTATGGCTTTTTAAAGAAGGAAATGCTCACATGCGCGCTGAATTAGGCGGCAAAGGCGCTAACCTCGCTGAAATGACCAATTTAGGACTTCCTGTACCACCGGGATTAACCATTACAACTGCAACCTGTATGGAATACATCAATAATGGTAATAAAATGCCGGATGGTTTGATGGATGAAGTTAAATATTATTTGAAAGAAGTTGAACAACAAGCAGGTAAAAAATTTGGCGATAAAACTAACCCGTTGTTAGTTTCTGTTCGCTCGGGCGCTCGTGTTTCAATGCCGGGGATGATGGAAACAATTTTGAACCTTGGCTTAAATGATGAAACAGTGGAAGCAATGGTTAATTTAACTCAGAATCCTCGTTTCTGCTATGATTCATACAGAAGATTTTTGACAATGTTTGGTTCAGTTGCTTGGGAAATGGACAGACAAAAATACTTTGAATCCGAAGTTGAAAAAGTTAAAGCAAGAGAAGGCGTAACTTCTGATACGGAGGTTTCTGCTGAAGGTTGGAAATCATTGATTCCTATCTACAAAGCAACTATTAAAGAAGTTACAGGTAAAGAATTCCCGCAAGATCCGTATGTTCAGCTTCAGGAAGCAATTGAGGCAGTATTTAGATCTTGGAATATTCCCCGTGCTGTTGCATACAGAAATATGAACAAAATCGATCATAATTTCGGTACTGCTGTTAACGTTCAGACAATGGTATTCGGTAATATGGGTAATGATTGTGCAACAGGTGTATCATTTACTCGTAACCCTGCAACAGGTGAAAACAAATTTTATGGTGAATATCTTGTAAACGCTCAAGGTGAAGATGTTGTTGCCGGTATAAGAACTCCAAAACAAATTTCTGAACTTGAAACTGATATGCCTGATATTTACGAACAATACGTCAATATCGCAAAACAACTTGAAAAAGGATATCACGATGTTCAAGATATGGAATTTACCGTTGAAAGAGGCAAATTATGGATTCTTCAAACAAGAAACGGTAAAAGAACAGCTAAAGCTGCTATTAAAATTGCCGTTGATATGTTTAATGAAGGCATAATAACTAAGGAAGAAGCAATCATGCAGGTTGATCCTTATTCTGTTTACCAAGTATTGTTGCCGTGTTTCAATCCTGATAAAGTAAAACATTCACACAAAGTTTCAAAAGGCGTAAATGCATCTCCGGGTGCTGCTGTCGGTAAAATTGTATTTGACACCGAAGAAGCTGCTCGCCGTGGTGAAGCAGGCGAAAAAGTTATCTTGGTTCGTATAGAAACTTGTCCTGATGATATTCACGGTATGGCAGTTTCTCAAGGTGTATTAACTCTTAGAGGCGGAGCAACTTCTCACGCTGCAGTTGTTGCTAAAGGTATGGGGAAACCTTGCGTTTCAGGTTGTGAAGATTTGAAAATTGACCTTGCTAATGAAACAATTACTTGTTCAGACGGAACCGTATTCCACAAAGATGATATTATTTCTTTAGATGGCGGTACAGGCGAAGTCATGGAAGGTGCTATTGAACTTGTTGAAGCAGGTATTGATGCTGATTTTGAAACCTTCTTTGGTTGGGTAAATGAAATTAAATCTTTGAAAGTTGAAGCAAATGCCGATACTCCAAAAGATATTGAAAATGCTATCAAATTTGGTGCAGAAGGTGTTGGTCTTTGCAGAACTGAACACATGTTCATGGATCCTGACAGACTTCCTTGGGTACAAAAAATGATTATTGCAGGGACTACAGAAGCAAGAAAAGAAGCTCTTTCACACTTGCTTCCGATGCAATATTCCGATTTTTATTCAATGTTCAAAGCATTGGGCGACAAACCTCTAACAGTTCGTTTGTTGGATCCGCCTTTGCATGAATTCTTACCTTCCAAGATTGAATTAGTTGAAAAAGTTGCGACTAAAAAAGCTTTAGGTCAGGATTATGCTGAAGACGAAAAAATGCTTGAAATTGTCGAAAACTTATCTGAATCAAATCCGATGATGGGCTTAAGAGGATGCCGTTTAGGTTTAACTTACCCTGAAATCAACGAAATGCAAGTAAGAGCAATCTTTGAAGCTTGTTGCGATTTAACTAAAGAAGGACATCACATCCAACCTTGGATTATGATTCCTCTAATCGGTCATATTAACGAATTAAAAACTGCTAAAGCAACCTTAGTTTCTGTTGCGGAGCAAGTTATGGCTGAAAAGGGAATTAAAATTGATTATAAATTCGGTACGATGATTGAAATTCCTCGTGCAGCATTGACTGCAAAAGAAGTTGCTACAGAAGCGGAATTCTTCTCTTACGGTACTAATGACTTAACTCAAATGACATTTGGTTATTCAAGAGATGATGCGGAAGGTAAATTCCTGAAAAACTATGTAGAACAAAAGATTTTACCTTGGAATCCGTTTGTAACTCTTGATTTCAACGGCGTAGGCAGATTGATTGAAATGTCAATTGATGAAGGCAGAGAAGTTAATTCTAAACTTGTTGGCGGAATTTGTGGTGAACACGGCGGAGATCCTGATTCTGTGAAATATGCTCACAAAATCGGTTTGAACTATGTATCTTGTTCTCCATACAGAGTTCCTCAAGCAAGACTTGCTGCAGCTCAGGCAGTGATAGAATGCAAAAAAGCTGCTAAAGTGTAATCTTAATACCAATACGATAAATAAAACGGGTAACATTTTATAAATGTTGCCCGTCTTATTTTGTAATATTAAATTTCCTTTTATTTCTTCTGTCGTGAACTTTAGGTAAATTCAAATTAATTTCTGTTTGACGGATGGTTGCCTGTTCATTTTTTAAGTATTCAACATAACTTTCAATTATGTCTAAATCATAGGATTTTAATTTATCAGCTCTCTTTTGAAGTTCTTTATAACCTTCATAATACATCCAAGCATAGGATAATCCCGGAATTCCAAGTTCATTATAATCATATTTATCTAAAAATTGACCTTTTGTGTTATAGCAACCATCCGTAATAAAAACGAATCTAATAAAATTTTCAGGTTCTATATCGTTAAAATGAAATCCGTGAAATGAAAATATATTTTCATGTATTGTCCATCTGTATGATTCCCAAAGTATTGCATCATAAATTGTATATGAACGTATGTCATAGATAAAGGCTGATTTTGTAGGGTAATAAGCTGAATAATTTCGTTTTTTTATCAGCATATATCTTTGATCTTCATTAGTTACAGGTTCATTGTATGTTATGTGTTTAAACTCTACAGTCATATAATAATATTATATGTAATTATGTTTCGAGTCAATTCCAAATTACTGAAGAATCTGCCACTTTGGCATTATAACTGTGGTATTCGGTTTTGCGTTATCAATTTTTTGTCATAATTATTTTGGAAAGCACATTCCAAACATGCAATTTTGATTTAATACAGGGAATCCGAATTTATATTGCATTGGTGTTGCCATTGTCGGAATTTGATACATTTTTTGAAGTTCTTCTTTTGTTTCAAAATTGTTATTTTGTTTAATATTTTGTTCCGACGGTTCAATGCCTGATGCGCCGCCAGTGCAATTTTGTTCTTTTTTTAAATCTTGCAGAAGGCAAGCTCCATTAGTGTGTAAAGCTGTGATGACGAGCGCAACCAAACTTAATATTATAAACTTTTTCATAACTGTATACCTCCAAAATTAATTTTAAAATATTTTGATTAAAATTTTATTCAACAAAATAATAACAAAACGGTTAATCCAAAAGATTGATATTATAATTAAAAATTATTCATTAATTGACAATAATAGCAAAATATGAGATATTATAAATGTGAAAATTAAGATTAAACGATGAAAGAGGGCTTGTTTTGGAAATTAGTTGCAAAAATTTCGGAATAGATGGATTATATGTAAAAGCATCAGGCAGATTGGATTTGGATTCAGCTGTCGAATATGGGGTAAAAATCAAAGATACAATGGAAGATGCACAAGAGGATATTAAAGAATTAGTACTTGATTTTTCACAGATTACATTTATTTCGAGTTTCGGGTTAAAAGTTATCTTGGAATTATATAAAGAAATGCAGGCAAAACAAGGTTCTTTGAAACTAAAAGATATACCCGAGCAGCTTAAAAGTTCCTTTAAAATGGTAGGATTTGATAAATTTTTAGATATTGACTAATGTTTAAGACTTTAAAATCAAAAATTACAGTAACAGCTATTGTGATGTTGGCATTACTTTTGTCAGCATTCGGTTTTCTTACGGTGATTTCACGGATGAAAACCAAACAATTAATGGTACAAAATTACAGTTTTTCTATAAATGCTTCTTTTTTGGAAGAAATAAACGATAAAATAGTGTCATTGGAAGATAATCTCAAAAGCTTGGCATTGATTGGGAGTTTGCATTATAAAACAAGCCGGAGTGATGAGCTTACCGATCAGGTAATAGTCAGAATTTTTAGGAATTATCCGGGGACTTTAGGGGGCGGTATTTGGTATAAACCCTATATAATGAATAAAAATAAAAAATATGACTGTTTTTATGCATATCGGAACAAGGATAATAAAGTTGTTATTGATAAAAACTTCTCAAGCGAAGAATATGACTACCCTAATCAGGGCTGGTACAAACAAATAATTTCCAAAGTTACCCCTAAGCGAAATATTGTATGGTCAAGACCTTATTACGAAAATCAAGGCAGCTATACCATGATGGTTACAGCGGGTACAGGAATGTATGTTGACGGAGAGCTTGTCGGGATTGCAACAGTAGATTGGGAAATAAGTTCTTTAATAGAGGATATTTCAAAAATGAAACCCTTTGAGAGAACTTTTTCCATGTATAAGAGCGGCAGAGAAATCAAAAACAGTTTTGCATTGTTTGGCAATACAGATGATGATTATATAATAACAACAACAGACCCATATCTTGCGAATAAATCGCTTGTCGGACATTCAATGAAAGAAATTCCGTGGTTCGCTGAGAATTTGTATGGGCGGACATACATTACATACCACGGTAAAAAATATGTACCTTTTTACAGAAAATTGCGAAACGGAATGGTATTGGTTATATGCGTGCCTAAATCAGCAATGTTTTGGCGGATAGATTCATTCTATTTTGGTATGCTTTTAATCATACTTTTCTTTATTATTGCAATACTGGCACTTATGTATTTCGGAATGAATAAATATATAATCAAACCTATTGATAAATTAATTCAAATTGCGCATAAAATCAGTAAAGGTGAAGATGTGAATATTAAAATTGAGAAACCTGAGGAATTTGCGCAACTGGCTGCAACATATAATAAAATGACTCAAGATATTAAATCCATTACTAAGGAAAGAGAACATATAAATTCCGAACTGAACATTGCAAAATCCATTCAGGCATCAACTTTACCGAGTGTATTTCCGCCTTTCCCTGATAGGGACGAGTTTGATATTTATGCGTTGATGGAACCCGCAAAAGAAGTTGGCGGTGATTTTTACGATTTTTATTTCATTGATGAAAATCATTTTATGTTTCTTATTGCTGATGTTTCGGGTAAAGGTGTTCCTGCCGCATTATTTATGATGACAGCAAAGACCCTTATAAGTAATTTATCTCAGGTAGGCTATGAACCTAAAGAACTGATTCAACTTATAAACAGAAAAATATGCGAAACAAATAAACAAGGATTATTTGTCACAATGTTTTCAGGAATTATAAATGTGGTTACCGGCGAAATTACATATATAAACTGTGGGCATAATCCGCCTTTAATCAAAACAAATTCATGTGAATATAAGTATCTTGACGGAGAAAGTAATATAGTTTTGGGTGCATTTGATGATTTTGATTTCAAAATATATAAATCAGTTTTGAATATAGGTGATACACTGTGCTTATATACTGACGGTGTCACGGAAGCTACGAATCATAATGATGAAATGTACGGTGAAAAAAGACTACTTGAAAAAATCAATAAATTCGATAATGATGATATTAAAACAATGGCTTTTGATATAAGAAATGATGTTTTAAAATATACTGAAAAAATAGAGCGCAGCGATGATTTGACTTTATTAATCTTTAAATACAGAAGCAAACATCATTCTGTTCGTAAAACGATTTACAAAGCTCCTGCCTCAAGAGAAAATTATAAACAGTTTTATGAATGGTTACACGGAATTTGCAAAGACTGGAATATATCTGCCGAATTAACTAACAAGCTTGATATGTGCGGAGAAGAAATCTATGCAAACATCGCATTTTATGCCTACCCACAAACTCAAGGGGATATCAGAGTTTCTGTTCAAAAAGAAGATAATCGAATAATATTGAGATTTGAGGATGACGGTGTACCATATAATCCGCTTGAAAAACCTGACCCTGACATAAATCTGCCGCCCGAACAAAGACCACTTGGCGGATTAGGTATATTTATGGTTAAAGAAATGGCTAATGATATTCAATATGAATTTACAAACGGCAGTAATATATTGACCTTAAAATTTAATTATAATATGGAATAGCTATCTGTATATTCTGTCATACTGAGCGATAGCAAAGTATCACCTTATAATGCAAATATTAGGAGATTCTTCGGGCTATAGCCCTCCTAAATGACAATTATTTGGATTAAATTTGTGGGAACTTATATATAAATATTTAAAATTTTCGGATAAAATTGTGTTACTATATAATTACAGATTATATAGAAAGAGAGGGAATTTATGAGAGATGATATTAAAGAATACAATGCCGTGGAACAGGTTGCAAAGAAGTTTTGTGAAGCAGTAAAAGCCGGTAAAAGTGAAATTGTAAAACCATATTTTTATGAAAAGGCGTGCTTTTTCGGTCAGTTAAATGCGCAAACTTATCAATCCGGTCCGATAGAAGAATTTTATAAAACTATAGACTCATTTGGTGCCTGCGGAGACGATTATATTTCAAGAATAGATGTTTTGATGTTAGAAAAAACCATTGCGGTTGTTCAAGTTATTGAAGATAACTGGCATGGCTACAAATTCACAGACATCTTAAACCTTAATAAAATAAACGGCGAATGGAAAATCGTTGCTAAAGTTTATGATACATTGTCTTGCAAATAGTAAATGACGAAAAAGCCGAAAGTTTTATATTTTCGGCTTTTTGTATATTTGTTTTTGTGATAATATTTGTGTATGAGTGGATTTGTTAAAACATTTGTTGTTTTTATTTATTTAATTTTAGCATTGTTTATTCAACCGAATAGCGCATTTGCTTGTGATTATATCGGGCAAAATACTTCTCATCAATATTATATTTCAGCATTTACTACATCAAAAATACATCTAATAAATAATAAAAATGAAGAATATTACGTAATTTCAAAAAATAATAGTCGAACTGAAATATCAAATCTGTCAAATAAAAATCAAAATTTCGGTTTTGGCTACTTCGACAACGCAGGTGCAGATTTTACCGTTTTAAACAATTATAAAATTGATAATTTAATATCCCATGTTTGCATTTCTCATAATATATTTCCGAATCTGAAAAATGCAATTTATACCCGAGCTCCATAATTGAGTAACTTCTGACAAACAAAAATTGTAAGTGTATTTTGAATTAAAATGCACAAATTTTGTAATGAATAATTTTAAGGAGAACTCATAATGGAAAATTTAAATATCGGGATTACCCTTATGGTAATTGGTATGGCTGCTGTATTTGTTTTCTTAGGATTTATGATTGTTGCAATGAATTTTACAGCAAAAATAGTTAGTATAATAAATAAATATTTCCCCGAACCAATACCTGAAGAAAAAAATACCCGAAAGAAAAAGCAAGATGATGAATCTGAAATTGCTCTTGCTATTGCAGTTGCTATGAGGGAAAGGGTAAAGGTAATATAATAAATGTTAGCAAATTTTATTTCTGGAAATAGTGTAGTAATATCAGCTTCACTACTCATAATTTCATATATTTTTATAGCATTGGAAAAAATACCAAAGGTTACCGTCGCATTACTTGGTGCAGGTATAACTTTGTTATTAGGATTAGTCAGTCAGCATAAAATGATTGGTGATAACCTAAATCCGCATTACTTTATTAATTTTATTGATTTTAATGTAATATTTTTACTTGTTTCAATGATGATAATAGTAAATATATCAACTAGAAGCGGTATGTTCAATTGGATTGCCAATGAACTTTTGAAAATGACAAAAGGTCAGCCTATTGCCATCTTTGCGGTATTGGCGATTTTTACGGCGTTAACGAGTGCATTTTTAGATAATGTTACAACTGTTATCTTGATTATGCCGATTACTTTCTTTGTTGCTAAAAAACTGAATATTAATCCGATACCGTTTTTATTAGGGGAAGTATTTGCCTCTAATATTGGTGGAACGGCTACTTTAATTGGGGATCCTCCAAATATCATTATCGGAAGTGCGGCAGGACTATCATTTATGGATTTTATCAAAGTCTTAACACCTGTTATTGCAATAATTCTATTTGCGGTAATTATATTTTTGACTTTTGTATTTAGGAAAAATTTAAAAACCTCAAAAGAAAAAATGCAGGAGGTTATTAATATTGATAATTCTGAAACAATAACCGATAAAGGTTCTATGATCCGTTCAATTGTAGTTCTAGGGCTTGTAATATTAGGATTTGTAACTCATGATATTACACACATTGAAACCTGTGTTGCGGCAATGGTTGGTGCAAGCATACTGTTGTTATTTGAAAAACCGACGGAAATACTAAAAGATGTTGAATGGAATACAATATTTTTCTTCATAGGTTTATTCATAATAATAGGTGGTGTTGAAGCATCAGGCGGTATAAAACTTATGGCTCAATGGATTTTAGATGTGACTAAAGGTTCTCAAACCGCAGCATCAATGTTGATTCTTTGGGCTTCAGGTATAATCTCAGGAATAATCGATAATATTCCATACACTGCAACAATGTCACCAATGCTCGTTGAAATACAAAAATCAATGGGAGTGGATTATACAATTCCACTTTGGTGGTGCTTATCATTAGGTGCTTGTCTTGGCGGGAATATGACAATGATAGGAGCTGCTGCTAATGTTATTGTAAGTGAAAATTCCACTAAAGTTGGGCATCCGATTAAATTTATGCAGTTTATGAAATATGGTGTAATTGTTGTCGGAATTTCACTTGCAATAAGTACGGCATACATTTACTTAATCTACCTAAAATAAAAAAGGAATTTAGTATGGAAGAGAATAATCAAAATACAGATAATATAAATGAAGAAAATAATAGAGAATATTATTCAGATGCCCCCGGTACCGGAGTTTTGGCTTCAATGATTTTCATGACAGTCACAATGGTTGCGATGTATATTATCTCAAAATTCATGGGAAATTAACTAAAAAGCTGAGAGTGCATAGCGCTCGGCTTTTTTATGCGACTGTCTATTCAAAAAATTTGATTATTGTCAAGGAATATTTGTTTTATTATAATCAGAATAAGCGTGAAAAATGTTTGAGATGAAAATGGAAAACAGTAATCCCAATAATAACAAATCAGCCGGTAATGTCGGTAAAGTTGCTCTGGTTCTTGAGGGTGGTGCGATGAGGGGGTTATATACCGCCGGTGTGTTGGACGTTTTCATGGAAAACGGAATAAAAATTGATACAATATTTGCAGTTTCCGCAGGTGCACTGTTTGGGATAAATTACAAATCCAAACAAATTGGCAGAGCATTAAGATATAACCTGAAATACGCGCATGACAAAAGGTATATGGGATTGTATTCTCTAATTACAACAGGTGATGTTATGAACAGAGAATTTTGCTTTAATAAGTTGGTTTATGAATTAGACCCGTTTGATATTGAAACCTATAATAATTCTCAAATTGAATTTTATGCAGTCGTCACTAATGTAGAAAGCGGAGAAGCGGAATATATAAAGATAAAAGATGGGGGTAAAGATCTTGAATATTTAAGAGCTTCAGGTTCTATGCCTTTTGTTTCAAATATAGTTGAAATTAACAATAATAAATATTTAGATGGCGCTGTTGCTGACCCGATACCATTAAAAATAGCTCTTGATATGGGGTATAAAAAGATAATTGTTGTTCAAACACGGCCGGCTGATTATACGAAAACAAAATCCTGGCTGCCGTTTGGGTGGGTTTATAAAAAATATCCCAAATTTGTAAAAACAGCAGAGAATGCTTACATTAAGTATAACGAAACTCTAAAACTAATCAAAAAATATGAAAGTGAAGGGGAAATAATAGCTTTAAGACCGAGCAAAACTATAAAAATGCGTCGGGTTGAAAAAAACTTAAATAAATTACAGGCAATTTATGATGTCGGTGTGAAAGATTGTATTGAAAATCTTGAAAGAATAAAAAAATATATTGCAGAGTAGTTTCAGCCTATTTTATGAAGTCTTTATATGAATGTGAAAATAAGTATAATCAAACTTATAATAAAACATATTATTTGTGTAAGTGTGTATTTTTTCAAGGTTTCGTATTTTATTAGTTTCCCTATCACAAAAGGTGAAATTACGCATAAAAATAGAATGCTGCAATAGAAATTGTGTTTAATCATTAATCCGTATATTGCGACAACGCTTATAGCCGCAAGATATGCAATTAAGCTGCCGGCAAGCGCATAGCCATATATTGCTTTGTTCTTTGGTTGTTGAAAATTATGAAAAAGCCCGACTGATAGCATAAGTATCGCTAATATATTTATAATAATTGCCAATATCATAACTATATGCATATAGCCTCTTTCTCTTGTGCTGCGGCAGGGGTCAGCTTGCTTAAAAACTCTTTAACTGTATTCATTACAAAATCTTTTTCATTATCATACAGCACCATGTGATAACTGTCATTTAGCTCGACATATTGCTTAATATCTGATGACACCCCTGCCAAAACGATTTTAGCACTTTTGGGGCTTGATAAATTGTCGTATTTTGAGTGAATACACAAAACTGGACAGGTCACTTTCTTGAGGTTTTGTCTGACATTTTTGGATAATTTTAAAAGTCCGTCCACGCAATTAAGCGGATAATTATCCATTCCAATATCTGCTTTTGCGGTGATTTTTGCTAAACTTTTTCTTGTGCGTTCGTTTTTAACTCCAAAACAATCATCTTCAGGAAATGTAAAATAAAATCTTGTTATTGTGCTAAGTGCGAATGGCAGCAAAGATATTGTCCACGGAATACAAAAACCATCTAAAAATAAAGTCGTAGAAAGTGCAACAATTCCGGTGATATCATCATTGTGCTCCGCAAGATATACAGCCATGGCTGCTCCTAAGCACAAGCCCGAAACGAAAAACTGATTATAATTTTGTCTCAATTTTGTGTATTTATCTTGAGCAAACTCATACCAATCCTGCCATGTAACAGTTTCTATTTCGCTTATTCTTTCTCCATGCCCCGGGAAAGAATAGCAAAAAACATCATATCCGTTTTTAAACAGAAAATCTCCATATTTACGCATCTCAAACGGGCTGCCTGTCAATCCGTGAAACAACAGTACAGCTTTTTTATTTTGTATATCCCGAATTTCATTATGAAGGAATTCAAAGTCTATAGTGTTTGGCACCTATGACAACCTCGTAAATAATTGGTCAATAAGTTCAATAGCCATATCAATTTCTTCATAAGAAATAGTAACGGCAGGAACAAGCGTAATTGAATTGTTGTAGTGACTGCCTTTGTTTAAAATGATACCGCATTTTCTTCCGTTATATGTCAAATCACCTTTTAAACCTTCAGCTAAAATGTCATGACAAAGTTTTGAATCCGGAGTGTAACCGTCTTCTGTTACACATTCAATTCTCAACGCAAGACCTAAGCCGTCAACTGTACCAATTCTTTTATGTTTTCTTTCTAATGATTTCAAACCGTCGAGGAAGTATTTACCCTTGTTTGCAACTTGAGTTTCAAAATCTTCTTCTTCAAAGGTTTTCATAACTTCATATCCTGCTCTCATGCCGATTGGGTTGTTGCAGAATGTTGAGTGAGTTCTGCCGTTTGGCCATACCTCAGGATTGATGATATCTTCTCTTGCCCACATGCCCGCAAGCGGATTCAACCCGTTTGTCAATGATTTACCAAATGTAATTACATCCGGTTTAACATCAAAGTGTTCAATAGACCAAAGTTTCCCTGTTCTGTAAAATCCCATTTGAATTTCGTCGGCTACAAAAAGTACCCCGAAATCATCCAGAACTTTTTTAAGTTCTTTGAAATAACCTTTCGGCGGAACTATATAACCGCCTGAGCCTTGTACAGGTTCAACAAAGAATGCTCCAAACGCACAGTCTTTTGATGAATGGTCATATAAGCCTGCGCAATTATCTTCAAATTCGCGTCTTAATTGTTGAACACAATAGTAGTTGCATGAATCGCATTTTTTACCGTATGGGCATCTGAAACAATACGGATACGGAACAAAATGAGCTTCATCTCCAAAATGCCCGAACGGTTTTCTGTATCTGTAACCTGCAGTCAGGCAGCTTGCTCCGAGTGTTCTTCCGTGAAATCCGCCAAAGAATGAGAATACTCTGTTTTTGTGTGTGTAATTTCTCACCAATTTCAGCGCATCTTCAGTTGCTTGAGAACCGCCGACATTGTATTGTACACGTCCTTTATAGCCAAATCTTTTGATATTTGCCTTTGCAATTTTTTCTGATAATAGAACTTTGTAATCGTACAAAAAGTGAGATGAAATTTGAGGCAATGTGTCAATTTGATCTACAACAGCATTTCTTATGCGTTCATTTTTATATCCCAAATTGCATGCCGCAAACCACATTTCCAAATCTAAATAAGGGGTATCTTCGGAGTCATACATATATACTCCGTTGCAGTCTTTAAATACTTTCGGTATCGGGTCTGCATAAACCTTATCTCCGTGAGAGCAGTATTCCTTCCCTATCTCACGTAGTTGATCATCGGTATAGTCGATGTTTTCAGTTGTCTTAACCCCGTTAACGTTTTCAATATTTGTTTTAATTTCCAGTAAACTCATATTTTCCATCCCTATTTAAATAGTGTTATTTATACATTTCCTTTTATTATTCTACTACTAAAAAATCAAAAAAAAAATTTTTTGCTAATTAATATTACAAAAGTGTAAAATAATAAGTGAATATGTAAAAGTTGTCTTGCTTAGTATCAAATATTAAGGTTTGTAAAGTTGAATTTAAAATAGCTCAAACCCTGTTATACC
>CACXFH010000016.1 GCA_902766975.1 uncultured bacterium
ATTATATTACTATTTTTTCATGTATTGTTGCACCATTCTAAAGTATAGATTTTACTAACTCGCAAGCACTATTTTTGTGTAATTCTTAAGAATTAAATTCTCATAATTTATAAAAAAAATGAACTTTTTTATCTGTAATTCGTTATAATTGTGTAAAGGATGTGACTATGAAAAATAAATGTACAAAATTCGAAGGACTTTTTACTTTTGGCAGTGAAGATGATTTGCTAAAACACATTGATGAATGCGAAGTTTGCAAACAAGAGTATGAAAGAATGCAAAAAGTATCTTCCTTAGTTCAGGAGGTAAAACCTTATTACAAAAAGAAAAAACAAAATAGTAAAATGTTGAAAATAGCATGCTCATTGTTATTATTCGCATTTTTAGGCACCGGTGTCGGACTTCTCAGTTTTAATACTGATATATCAGATACTATAAAATACGGTACAACGCTCAGTGCTGAAGATCTGGGTTTCCCTGTCGATTCTTACGGGCTGATAATGGTAGAGTAGATGGATTTTAATAAAATAATAGAAACGAACAAACAAAATATTAAAAATATAATCCGTTTGATAACAAAAGAGGACAATGAAGATATCGAACAGGAAGTATATTTGAAAATATGGAAAAACTCTCATAAATATGAAGAAAAAGGTTCATCAAGAAGCTGGGTATCTATGATTGCAAAAAATACCTCACTTGATTATCTTAAATCCGCATATCACAGAGTTTTCAAAAAATCAGAAGGTGATGATTATACGCTCGAAAGCATTAAAGATAAAAAAACTTCACCTGAGGAAAAGATAATCAACTTAGAAAGGCAAAAACAAATAATACAAGCTATAGAATCACTAAAACCAAAATTCAAAGAAGTAATAATACTGACAGAAATTGACGGATATTCCTACGAAGAATGCGCGCAAAAGTTGAAATGTCCGTTAGGTACAATAAAATCCCGCATATATAATGCAAAGAAAGAATTATGCGAAATGTTACAAGACTTATTATAAGGAGAACATTATGAAAAAACTTTTATCAATTATGTTTATGACTGCTGCAATCGCATTTGGTTCAGCGCAAGTCATGGCGCAGGAAACTCAGACTGCTTCCCCTCTTAAAAAAGGCGGTCCGCAGCATGAAAAAATGAAACAAAAATTTGAACAGCGGCTTAATTTAACTGAAAAACAAAAGGAAAAGGCAAAAAATATTCACGAAAAAGGCGCTAAACAAATGAAACCTGTTATGGAAAAATCTATGGCATTAAGAAAAGAAATCGGCGAAATCAAAAAATCTGATTTGGATGAAAGCGCAAAAAAAGAAAAAATCGAGGCAAAATTCAAAGAACTAAGAGAGCTTCATAAAAAAGCCAAAGAAATAAGAAAACAAAATGGCGAAGATTTTGAAAAAATTCTAACAAAAGAACAAAAAGAAGAATTGACAAAAATGAAAGCTGAAGGCAGAAAGAAGTTTGAAAGAAATCATCCGCCAAGACCGCCATTTGGAATGTTCGGTCCTGACAAAGAAGGCGAAAAAGGTATCTTCCCGCCTCCACCTCCACCTCAAGAAGAAAAATAAATATATTGTTATTTAAAAATAAAAAACAGAGTGCAAAATAAATTGCACTCTGTTTTTGTATCATTTCGTTGTTGTATACTATTGCTCAGTTTCTTCTGTTGAAGTTGCATCAGCATCAATGTCTTTGATGCTTAATGCTATTCTGTGTTCTTGCGGTGTAAATTTCTTAATAAGAACTTCTACACTGTCCCCGACTTTGAATTTGTTAAACGGATTAACATTTTCTTCTGCCATTTCCGAAACAGGCAACAATGCTTCAACCCCAGGGAAGATATTTATAAAAGCACCAAAACCGGTAACTTTATTAACTGTACCTGTTATAATCTGTCCTTCTGAGAATTGCCCTTCAATTTGCTGCCAAGGATCTTCCCCCATTCTTTTTAATGATAAAGAAATTCTTTTTAATTCATTATCAATTTTAATGATTTTAACTTCCAAAGTTTCTCCTAAAGAAATCACGTCTGAAGGGTGTTTAATTCTTGACCATGATATTTCGGAAATAGGCAACAAACCGTCAATTCCGTTTATATCAATGAATGCACCGAAATCTGCAATTCTTACGACTTCGCCTTTTACAACCATGCCTTCTTCAAGAGTTGAAAGAATATTATCTACTACTTGATCTCTTTGCTCAGCAATTGCTTGTCTTTGAGATAAAATAAGTTTATTTTTCTTAGGATCTGCTTCAAGAACTTTAACTTCTATTTTTTGATCTAAAAGACCGTCAAAAGGTGTTCCTGTTCTTAATTGAGAAGATGGAATAAAGCCTTTCAAATCCGCAATGTCAACCAATACTCCGCCTTTTACAACGCTTACGACCTTGGCAAGTATTGTATCACCCTGAACTTTTGCATCATTAAGTTGAGCCCATGCCTGAGCAAATGCAAGTCTTTTAAGTGATAATAACATTCCGTCCTCATCAGATTCTTCTTTTAGGACATAAAATTCTTTTACATCTCCAATTTCTAAAGAAACTGCATCTTCAGAAGATGAAATTTCTTTTTCCGGCAAAAAAGCTTCCGTTTTTGTTCCATGAACGCTTACTAAATAACCGTCTTTTTCTTTTCTTAACACTGTACCTTCTACAATGTCTGCTACTGCGTGTGATTTTGAAAAGCTTTCTTCAAGTAATTTTTCAAAATCGTCTAATGTTGCTTGTGTCATTTTATTTTCTCCTTTTCTTTTATATAAAATTGTCATTCTGTGTTATGTTGAGGAAATTCTTCGGGCAATGCCCTCAGAATGACGGAGCGAAGAATCTCCTGTTTTGTACATTACAAAATATTTAATTTATCAGTAACATCATCAATTATATTTTGCGGAGTAGAAGCACCGGCTGTTACTCCGATTTTCATTGATTTTTTTATCAAATCTGCATATTGACTCAGTTCATCTGAATTTTCAATATGGATTGTTTTTGTATATTCTCTTGCAATATCTGCAAGGTGAGTGGTATTTGCGCTGTTTTTTGAACCTACAACAATTACCAAATCATTATTTTTTGCCAGTTCTCGGACTTCTGTTTGCCGTTTTGTAGTGCTTGGGCAAATCGTATTAGCGATATTTAATTCTTTTGAAACTGAAACTAAATATTCTACTATCGGGTTCAATGCAGATAAGGTTTGTGTCGTTTGAACGACAACTCCGATTTTTCTATGTTCTTTCAGTTTTTGTTCTATATCTTTTAATGTGTCTAAATCGTCCGTAACAATAACATTCTCGCAATATTGCTTTGCATTAGCTTTAATAGCAGCGACTTCAGGATGTTCTTCTTTTCCGACTATGACTAAATAATATCCGTCTTTAACAAGTTCAACGGCTTTTTGCTGAACCTTTTTTACATCAGGACATGTCAAATCATACACTTCAAATCCTGCTTTGTTAATTTTGTCAATTGTTTGCGGACTCTCACCATGACTTCTTATAACACAAATTCCTTCACCGTTTTCCGGTAGTTTATCCAGCGAAATAATACCGAATGATTCAAGTTCTTTAATCACATTTGAATTGTGAATTAATTCGCCTAATACACAAACATTCTTATCGGGGTTTTCAAGCTTAATTTTCTTAACAGTGTCAACCGCACGTTTTACGCCATAACAAAATCCCGCATATTTGGCTAATGTAATTTTTTTTGTTTTAGTCAATTAAATTGGCTTCTTTCAAGTGAACTCGGGGTAAAAATTACTCCCTGTATATAGATTACAACACGAAAGAGTATAAAAATCAAGAATTTAGTAAATTTTATATGTACATTTTCTCTCACAATAGCAAAATTATTTTTCAGAAAACTTAAAACAGATATGAAAGTAAGTTTTAGTACCATTAAATATGTAATTGCAGGAACTCTTATAACCGGTGCATTAGGCGCATCGCGATTATCTGCGCAGCCCCAAACACAATCTGCTTTTGATACATTTGAAAAAACAGGTATAAGCCCTAAAGGCTGTAATAACGGGTTATTGCCCAAAAACATCCCTTCTCCAAAAATTAAAATAAACGGGCAAAATAAAATCGCAAAATTTGTAGTCGATTTGTCACAAAATGTACTTTATTCTTATGATAATTCAGGAAACGTAACTAATGCTTATTTAGTTGCAAGCGGGAAAGAATCAACCCCGACAACGCCGGGAGTAAGAGTCGTATCACATATAGAAACTTACCCTTATCGCACAGCACCCCGCCGTACAAAAAGGCGGCGTAACCCAAGGGCGTATGGTCCCAAAATTATATGTCTTGACAGACTTGATATAAAAACAGGTGAAAGAAGCCAAATTGGAGAGTTTATCCACGGTAACAATGACTCTACTTCAATCGGGGAATATGCATCTAAAGGTTGTATACGTATGGATAACGAAGTCATAAAAGAGCTTGCCGGATATGTAAAAAATGGTGATATTGTAGTTATTCTTCCGAATAAGAATTAAACATTTCTTGCGGGTTTATATAGTATATTGCCGCATTTAACGTATTCTCTCAGAACTTTTTTGCCATGCTCAGACTCAATATTTCCGTAAACCGTAATCCCGCGTTTAGCAAATTCTTCAAACCAATCCGACTTAAAACCTTCATCAAAACCAGTTATTTTTTCTACATCTTCTGATGGTACACTATAGTAAACAGACTTAATACCCGACCACAAAATTGCACCCAAGCACATCATACAAGGTTCAGATGTTACATAAAGACTCAAATTGAATTTCGACAAATCATAGGTCCCTAAAATAATTTCGGCTGCTTTTATGGCATTTATTTCTGCATGATTGTTAGAGCATTTGTCACATACAACTGAATTGCAACTTTTTGCAATAAGTTTTCCTTTTGCATCATATATTGCCGCTAAAAAAGGTCCTTTACCGTTTGTTATATGTTCGTATAACTCATTTTGCAACTCTTTTATGATTTTTGATGCAGCAGTTGTTTTATCAGGGTTTATTATTTCATTTGCAATTATTTGATTTAATGAATTCATATAAAATATCC
>CACXFH010000017.1 GCA_902766975.1 uncultured bacterium
ACGATGGCTTTTTTGGAAGAATCTGTTCTTCCGAATTTATAACCCATTCTTTTTGAATGAGATGGCATGTAAACTGTGTTTACACTTTTTACCTTTCTACCAGGGAAAGCCAATTCGACTGCTTGTGCAATTTCGATTTTTGTTGCATCTTTTCTGACTTCAAACGTATACTTACCGTTTTCTGTTGCAGTTACAGACTTTTCTGTTATTAAAGGTTTTTTAATTACATCGTATAATTTTTCTTTACTCATTTTTATTTTTCCTTTTCTATTGTGGGAGCTTGGTTTTACCCTCACCCGAATTTCTAAAACTCATTACTTCGTTTTGAAATTCTACCCTCTCCCAAAGGTAGAGGGGAATTATTTGCTTAATCTTTCTGTAATTTCATTTACGGCAGATTCGGTCATTACAACGAAATCAGCTTCAAGTAAGTCTTTTACGTTCAAGTTTGAAGGTAATAAAAGTCTTACACTTGGAATATTTCTTGCTGACAATTCAAGATTTTTGTTTTCATCAGCTGCGAAATTAGCAACAATTAAAACTTTTCCGTTAACGTTTAATGATTTTAATGCGCTTACCATTAATTTTGTTTTTGGTTCAGAAATTGTTGAAAAATCTTTTACAACAACAATCTGAGATTCTCTTGCTGATAAAGCGGATTTCAAAGCCAGTTTTCTTGCTTTTTGAGGCATATTAAATGCATAACTTCTTGTTTTCGGTCCAAAAATTACGCCGCCGCCTGCAAATAACGGAGATCTTAAAGATCCTGCTCTTGCACGACCTGTACCTTTTTGTTTCCAAGGTTTTCTGCCGCCGCCTGAAACTTCAGCTCTTGTTTTTGTGCAAGCATTGCCTGAACGAGCATTGTTTAATTGTCTTCTTAATGCTAAGTGCATTACATGTATATTAGGTTCAACACCGAATACTTCTTTTGATAAGGTTATTTCACCTAATTTTTCACCATTTGTACTTAAAATTTCTTTTGACATTTTCTTTTTTCCTTTTCTTTTGCTACTGCTTGTTACCTCTTTCGCTCTTGCGTTTTATATGGCAACTTGAGGATTTTTATAACTTTTCTGTTAGTTTGAGATTCTGCCCTCACCCAAGGGTAGAGGGATATTTATTATTAATTCCACTTTGTACGGGTAGGAACAATTGTTACCAATCTTCCTTCACAACCCGGAACTGAGCCTTTTACCAAAACTAAACCGTTATTTGAATCAACTTTGACAAGTTTGAGCTTAGTAATTGTAACTCTTTCGTTACCCATGTTACCGGCCATTCTTTTACCTTTGATAACACGGCTTGGAGTTGTACCTGCGCCGATTGAACCGGGTTCTCTGTGATTTTTTGAACCGTGAGCCATTGGTCCTCTGCCAAAATTCCATCTTTTTACTGTACCTTGGAATCCTTTACCTATTGATTTTCCGGTGACATCAACTTTTTCAACGTTATCTAAAACAGAAAGTTCAATTTTGTCACCTACTTTAAAATCAGCAGGATTATCAACTCTGAACTCTTGCAAGTGTCTGTAGTTAGACAAACTGTTTTTCTTGAAATGACCCAACTGAGCCTTTGTCAAATGTTTTTCCTTAACTGCAACCGTTCCGACCTGAATAGCGTTGTATCCGTCAGTATCAACTGTTTTTACCTGAGTAACAACAGTTTCATCAACTTTAATTACAGTTACGGGAATTGCCAAACCATTTTCATCAAAGATTTGAGTCATTCCGACTTTTTTTCCTATTACACCTAGTGTCATATTCATTTTCCTTTCCATGCTCATCCTACTTGGTGCAGAAATCATATCTGCCTCGGGGATTATACAGTTATATATAATCCTTTTTCGGAATTGCACACTTTCGCTTGCGAGCGCTACTATCTCTTTACCTTTGAGGGATTTCACCTCTTTTACCCTGAATTCCGAAACTTTAGCGATTCTTCGCTTCGCACGGAATGACGGATAAACCGTAGTTCACATTATGTTGCATAATGCTATTAAATTTTCAATTTCGGCTGTCGATATCTTATTTTGCCGCCTGTCAAATCTGAGATTTGTTCGTTCATTCCGCTTCCGCTTCATTCACAACGGCGGTTTCGTTGTGTTGCCCAGCTTGTCTTTGCCGATGCAAAGCCAATACCGGCAACACCGGCTTTCGCCTACAATTTTACTTCAATATCAACGCCGGCAGGTAAATCTAATCTACTTAACTCTTCAGTTGTCTGTTGAGTTGAATCGTATATATCGATGATACGTTTATGAGTTCTCATTTCAAAGTGTTCACGAGATTTTTTATCAACGTGCGGACTTCTCAATACGCAATATATACGTCTTTTTGTAGGTAAAGGAATAGGTCCGGCTACTTTAGCGTCTGTTCTTTTAGCTGTTTCTACAATCTTTTCAGCTGATACATCAATAAGTTTGTGGTCATATGCCTTTAAACAAACTCTGATTCTTGATTTTTTTGTGCTGGTTGCCATTTCGCATTCCTTTTTCTTTTCTATGTACTACTTTAACCAAAGACTCCGAAAAAGCCTTCAATTACTGCTCAAATTGCTATTTTTATATATTTCGGACAATACTTTTGAGCATAACAATCGTATTATAAACAATTTTCACTGTCAACAAGCTTTTTGCATGATTGTAAAGAATTATTAAAACAAAATCATTATAATATATCTTATTATTAGCGTTTATGACTTTCAAATTATTAATAACAGTATTTTTAAAACTTCTAAAAAAATAATTTGCCTTTAATTATTTTATTAATTCTCTTGTTTTGATTCTGATTTCGTTATCGAGAGAAAAAATATCATCAATATTTGACACTTTTGGAATATCATAATTCATAATTTTTTGAGTATATTCATATATCTCATAAAGACGTATTTTACCGTTTAGAAACGCAAAAACACTTTCTTCATTGGCAGCATTCATTACAACCGTTGCCCCGTTACCTTTTTTACCTGCATTTATTGCCAATTTTAATGACGGGAACTTTTCATAATCAGGTTTTTCAAAATCAAGACGCGCTATTTCACTAAAAGAAAAACTTTTTGATTTTATTCCCTCATATCTGTCAGGATAACAGATTGCATACTGAATCGGGATATGCATACTCGGTAAACCGATCTGTGCAACGACACTTCCATCTTTATACTCAACGGCAGAATGAACGATACTCTGCGGATGCACAACAACTTCAATATCATCATAATCCATGTTGAACAGATGATGTGCCTCAATAACTTCAAGCCCCTTATTCATCAAGGTTGCACTATCAACAGTAATTTTTTTACCCATATTCCAGCGCGGATGACAAAGTGCCTGCTCTACGGTAGCTTTTTTCATATCATCTGTTGTTTTTCTCAAAAACGGGCCGCCGCTTGCGGTAATAATAAGTTTATCAACATCATTTATATTTTTTATACATTGATGAATTGCACAATGCTCACTGTCAACAGGGATAATATTCACCCCGTTTTCTTTTGCTTTTTGCATAACAATATCACCTGCCATAACAAGAGTTTCCTTATTGGCAAGTGCAATATCAATACCATGTTCTATAGCTGTTAAAGTCGGTTTTAAGCCTATTTTACCTGATACTGCGACAAGAATTATATCATTTTCTTTGTCGGAACAAATTTGCTCTAAACCATCCTGACCATATAATGTTATAACTCCGTCAGCTTTAAAATCTTTATCATTTGAACAAACATACTTTGGCTTGAATTTTTGAGCCTGTTGTTTCAAAAGTTCTGTATTACTGCCACCTGTCAGGGCAATAATTTCAAACCTGTCTCCGAGCTTTTCAATGACTTCAAGTGCCTGAGTACCAATTGAACCGGTTGAACCCAATATGCTTATTTTTCTTTTTTTATTAATATCCATCTTGAAAATAATTATATCATGCTGATAAATAATGTTAAAAATTTTAATTAAAAATAAAACAGTGTTATAATTTTTGCAGAAAGAGAGGGAAAAATGGATATAAAATTCGTTGAAAACATCAAAGAAACAAAATGTGATGCAATTATTATTAACAAATTTATCGGTAAAGAAACATCTGACCAAATGGCAAACAAATTTTTACCGCAAGATTTTGAGGGTAAGAAAGGCGAAATATTTGTACTTCATACGCACAGAGAAATTCCTGCCGAATACATTATGGTATTGGGTTTGGGTAAAGAAGAAGAACTTAATAACAACATCATAAGAGAATCTGTTTCAAAAGTAATTAAAAAATGCAACGGTATGAAATTAAAAACCGTTTCAATAGATTTTACAACTTCATACAATTACGGTGCGCCTGCTGTTTTGGGCGCTGAAATTTCAAATTATAATTTTGACAAATATAAAACAAAAAAAGAAAATTCAATAGCAACATTATATTTATCAAAGGTTGACGAAAATCTTGTAAACAGGGCAAAAATTATTGCAAAAGCTATGGAATTAACAAGAAATCTTGCCAATGAACCTGCAGATTATTCAACACCTTCAAAACTTGCTGAAGTTGCACTGAATATTGAAGGAATAGAAACAGAAGTATTTAACAAAGAAAAAATTGAAGAACTTGGAATGGGTGCATTTCTTGCAGTATCAAAGGGCAGCTCACAACCTCCAAAATTTATACACATGAAATACACACCGCAAAATCCTAAAAAAAGAATTGCAATTATTGGTAAGGGACTTTGCTTTGATTCCGGCGGACTTGATATTAAACCTGCAAATTCAATGCTTACAATGAAAGACGATATGTCAGGCGCTGCAGGAATTTTAGGAGTTATGCAGGCAATCTCAAAACTAAAACCTGATGTTGAAGTTCACGGTATCATTGCTGCATGCGAAAACATGCCGGGATGTTCCGCTTATAAACCTGGAGATATTTTAACCGCAATGAACGGAAAAACTATTGAAGTTGACAATACTGATGCCGAAGGACGTCTAACACTGGCTGATGCACTTTGTTATGCCTGCAAACTTAATGTTGAAGAAGTTATTGATATGGCAACCTTAACAGGTGCTTGTATGGTAGCTCTTGGTACTGCTGCATCAGGAATTATGGGTAATGATGAAGAATTTGTTAATAAATTAATTGAAACAGGAAAAATTACGGGCGAAAAATACTGGGAACTTCCGATGTGGCAAGAATACAGAGATAACATGGATTCAGATGTTGCAGATATGAAAAATACAGGTACACGCTACGGCGGAGCATCTGCAGCC
>CACXFH010000018.1 GCA_902766975.1 uncultured bacterium
TTCGATGATGAAATATTAATAATTGTAAAATCTACAATTGACAAATTGATATGTACCGTAAATAATGTGAAGGAATTAATCGAACACTTATATACTGAATTTGTTGAAAACCCTGATGCGCAGGCGGTTTTACCCGAGTTAATCGAGCACGCACAAACCTATAAAGGTTTAAATCAAGAGGAATTCAGAAACGCCATAAATGAAACTATTGCTAAAATAAATCAGTGTAAGCATGTCGAGGAAGTAGAACACATTAAAAAGATGTACAAAGGGATTGACGATGATGATCCCGAAGCTCTTAAAATTCAAATACAATTAAGAGATAAGATAAAGAAAAAAAGACAAAAATCGGAGATGAATTAGATGACAAGAAAAAGACAAGGAAATTCTTCAGTTGTTAGTATTGAAGAAGAAGATACATTAGATTTAAGAGGTTTAGGTGAAGATGATTCACTTGATAATGATGCCATCAATTATATGAACGTTGACATTTCAACCGATAATATTGAAGATATTGTGACTTCAAAAATGGGAGATAAAGTATCATCAGATGATATTTATATGATGCATTCATCGGATGAAGCGGATCCCAGAGATCTTGAAGTTCCGAAAAGTGTCGCAATTGATGATCCCGTGCGTTTATATTTGCGTGAAATCGGACGTATCAAATTGTTATCAGCAAATGATGAAATTGCTCTTGCAAGACAAATTTTAGAAGGCGGCAGTGCAGGTGCTATTGCAAAAAGAAAACTTGTGCAGGCAAATTTACGACTTGTTGTCAGTATCGCTAAAAAATATATCGGCAGAGGTATGTTATTCTTAGACCTTATTCAAGAAGGCAATTTAGGTTTAATAAGAGCAGCCGAAAAGTTTGACCATGAAAGAGGTTTCAAATTTTCAACCTACGCAACATGGTGGATTAGGCAAGCAATTACCCGTGCTATAGCTGATCAGGCAAGAACCATAAGAATTCCCGTTCACATGGTTGAAACAATTAATAAATTGAAAAAAGTTACAAGAAAACTTGCTCAGGAATATTCAAGAAAACCGACAGAAGAAGAACTTGCTGCGGAAATGAATGTTTCAATTTCAAAACTACGTGAAATTATTAAAATTGCGCAGGAACCATTATCATTGGAAACTCCAATCGGAAAAGAAGAAGATTCACGTTTGGGCGATTTCATTGAAGACAGAGAAGCAGATGCTCCCGTAAAAATGGTCGCATCCGAATTGTTAAAAGAAGATTTAGCAGAAGTTCTATGCACATTATCTCCCCGTGAACGTGACGTTTTGAGATTACGTTTCGGGATGGATGACGGCAGACAAAGAACTTTAGAAGAAGTCGGTCAGTTATTCGGGGTAACAAGAGAACGTATCAGACAAATTGAAGCAAAAGCCCTGAGAAAACTTCGTCATCCGAACAGAAAGAAAAAATTAGAAGAATATGTTGAATAACTTTAGAAACCTCTCTTATATAAGAGAGGTTTTTAAATGCTGTTTATTCTATAATTTTTGGGGGTTTGTCAAAGTAAGAAGGGAAAAGTTTTTTGTACTCATCGAGATTAGTACAATATGCCTCTAAATCAAGAGAAATGCCTTTTTTAATCGGATAAGTCTTTACCCCGATTGCTTTATACATCGTACGCATAAAAATATTTGAAATTGCATCACTGCCCCTAATCCACGGAGTTGAGTGCGCCAAAATCCAGCGAATTTCTGCCATTGTTTCATTTATTTCTTGTAAATTTTGCGGTTTTACATCCTGAATTATATACTTAGGAACAATATTTTTACTTAATTTAAAAACATAATCAAGTGCAAAATTGATATTTTCCGACATCCCATGAAATAATTTTGCACTAAAAATATTTGAAGGTCTTGTCATGCTTAATTGTCTGTTATAAGAATCTTTTAAAGGTTGATGCGATACTTTATCAAATCTGTCGGCATAATTTGTATACTTTTTCCCGTCATAGGGAGTAAAAATATCACATTCCCTATAATGCCACCAGTTCCTTTCCGTACGCAATACACCGGTATTATTTTTTTTATGAATATCGTCAAAATTGCGCCCTGCAACCCTTGTTGATGTTGCAATATATCTCAATACATCCTCTGCATCTTCTTTTGTACGAAACATATCAACTGCCGTATCGGCATTTTCAATAATTTCTTTTGCCCATTGCTCATTGTTGCCATAACCATCTATTTTTATAAAAAAATCCTCCGGCTTAAAATTTAATTTAGGAGATTTTAAGTTCGCACAAAAATTTTGTGAAATATTATAAGTTACTAACATAAATTCTATAAAACCGGTAAAATATTTTTTTGCATTAAAATTGTTTTTAAACTAAAAGACTAATTTATGATTTAATCATTTGAAAAAATCTTTAACGTTGCTATTTAGAATATACGCAATATCTGTTTTTATGTTTGGTACAAAAAAATCCTTCTTTTAGCAAGAAGGATTTTTCAATCTGTTTTATGCCATTGTCAACTCACCAAACTTTTTAGCATTAAACACTTTATCGGTAAGTATTGTCGATTTGATTTCCAACAAATCCTGCTGCATCAGCCGACGAGGAGAACCGTCTTCCATTGAGTGATTTCTCAGCAAATAAGACGGATGGAATATTGCCATAGCTTTATATGTTTTACCATTGATTGTAACATCAAACCATTTGCCCCTGACTTTTGAAATTTGAACCTTTTTATCATGATAAAAAGATTTTAAAGATGTTGCACCGCAAAAAATAATTGCTTTAGGATTCATAATATCAATTTGAGCAGTCAAATACCTTTCGCAAAGTGATTTTTCAACATCAGTCGGCACTCTGTTTTCAGGAGGACGACATTTTACGGTATTTATTATATACAAATCATCCTGTCTTGAGATACCTGCTTCAGATAAAAAATCGTTTAAAAGCTTCCCTGCTCTGCCAACAAACGGAGTTCCGGTTTCATCTTCTGTTTCCCCCGGAGCCTCACCGATTAAAACAATTTTTGCCGTTTCCGGATTTCCATCAGAAAATACTATATTATTCCTTGTATTTCCCAAAATACAATCATGGCAACTTTCACATTTTTCGCGTACTATCTCAAGACATTCTTTTTTTATCATTAATCTTCTCTCCCTTTAAAAAATCCGATATTGTATTTTTTGCAATATCTTTTTAGTTCTTTCATTATTATACCTGATAATAAAAATACTGCAATTAAATTTGGCACAGCCAAAAATAATGTGAATCCGTCGGATAACCCGACCACACTTTTTAAATTCATCGCCGAGCCGATTACAATAAAAATGCAGTATATTATTTGAAATGTTCGTGTTTTAATTTTTGATTCTCCAAATAAAAATGTCCAGCTTTTCACACCGTAATATGAGCCGCAAAGCATGGTTGACAATACAAAAAACGCCGCCATTACCGTTAATAAAATCGGGAAATAAATCCATACACTTTCAAATGCGTGAGAAGTCAATTCTATTCCTGCCGGAGTCCCCAAATAATCTTTATAAGCGCCTGTCACAACTATAATAAATGCAGTAGCCGAACCGACAATGACAGTATCAACAAACGGTTGAAGCATCGCAATAAACGCCTGAGCAACCGGTTTACTTGTTTTAACTGCTGAAAATGCAATAGGAGCCGTGCCTAAACCTGCTTCATTTGCAAACATTGCCCTGCGAAATCCCCATAGCAAGCATCCGAATATTCCGCCGCCGACAAGCGCTTGAGGTTTAAATGCTTCATTTACTATAAGTCCTATTGTATGCGGTATATTTTTAATATTCAATATACAAATTAAAAAAGCACTCAAAACGTATAAACTGCACATCAAGGGAGTTACTTTAGAAGTAAATTTCCCAATAGATTTTATTCCGCCAATTACTGTTATATATGTAATTATTGCAACAATCAAACCAAATAACCATCTGCAATCCGTAAATAAACCCGTTACATTTGAAATTTGAGTTGTGATAGCATTAATTTGGAATAAATTCCACCCGCCTATCATCGCAAAAATACAGCATGCCGCATATATATTTGCCAAATACGGTGTAAACGGCTTTATCCATTTTGCACGTAAACCGTTTATTATATAATACATCGGACCGCCTGAGGATGAACCGTCTTTGTTGATTTGTCTGAACTTAATACCAAGCAAAACTTCCGAAAACTTTAGTGCCATAGAAAAAATTCCTGCGGTAATCATCCAGAAAATCACTCCTGGACCGCCAATTGAAACAGCAAGTGCCGAACCGACAATATTGCCCATGCCTGCTGATGCGGAAATTGTTGCAGTCAAAGCCTGAAAAGATGAAACTTCCCCTTTTCTTTTTTTCTTTATAATATCTTGATGTTTATATTTTTGAGTGAGCAAATCAAGAGCATGCTTAAATCCCCAAAAACCGATAAAACGTGTTCTGATAGTAAAATATAATGCCGCAATTATTAAAAGAGCAACCAAAAACTCAACTCGCACACCCTGTATAGTGACGTGAGAAAAAATAATCCCTGAAATTTTATTTGCAACAGGGGATAAAATGCTGTCAATTCGGCTATCTAAGTTCATAACATAATTTTATCATGAAAATAACCGAAATATGTTTATTGACAACTTAAAAAAAAATATATAAGATTAAGAAATAGTATTTAAAAAATATTTGGAGAAAAAATGAAAAGACTTGCTCTTTTATTGGCTTCGGTATTGCTGTTAAGCGGTTGTACAAAAGTCGAAGATGTTGATTATGAACCGATTGGTTTGGCACTACCTAAAAAGGGGACATATTTTTGCCCCGAAAAGTATTATGACGGATCTTATTTGCTGCAAGAAGATATTTTTGATGCTTCAGAAAAATGCGAAGTTTGGAACACGGATTTTTGGAAAGAAAACAAACCTGAAGCTTATGACAAATGCCTTGAATCAAAAAGATTATTTGTAGAAAGATTTCAACAGAACACCTGTACCCCTGTTTTGAAAAGGAATTTTACGGTAGGTAAATCCGGATGTTTGGTACAAGTTGTTGAAAAATACGGCAAAGTAATTAAATATTCGTGTTTCGGACCTGATGTTGAAGCTGTACTTAAAGATATAAAGAAAAAATATCCGAAAGAGAATATTTAAACAAAAAATCTGTTTCTATTTTTGGAATACAAAAATATATTCATGGTTAAAGATTGAAAACCCGCCTGCCAAAGCACGATATCGCCATAGGTTTGCGGTTCGTCCTTTTGCTCTTTCATTACCTTGAATATCTTTTACAATAGTAGATTTTAATTTAAATCCGATTTTTCTCATTCTGTTCATACACTCAAAGCCAAGAGGTTGAACTTCAGAGTTTTTATAACTGTCGCCTATAATCAGGCACGCAAAACGACCTTTCTCCAACAAATCGTATCCGTTTTGTGCAACTTTTTCAAACAAATCATAAAATTCTTCGGTTGATGAACAATTTGATAAATCTTCTTTTTTATCCGAAAATTTGATAATATCATCATAAGGAGGATGAAGCATCAAAAATTGAGCTTTTTCTTCTCCCATAATTTCAAGTCTTGCTTTTACTTTTTCAACCGCATCAGAACTTGCCGAATCCGAACATACAAGGTTGACATCCGTAACAAGTTGTTTAGGAGTAAATTTTTGTGAAACGCTGTCTACCAAATCCTGTTTTAATTCAACTCCAATACAGCGCCTATCCATATTTACAGCTTCAATACCTGAAGTGCCGGAACCAAAAAACATATCAAGAACAATATCACCTTTTTTGGTATAGCGTTCATACATTTGCTGTGCGATTTGAGGAATATAGTTACCGTGATAATCGTTTGAATGACCGTGTTCTTTCAATCGTGACGGAAAAAGCCAAAGAGAATTTGTAATAATATGCGCATAATCTTTCCATTTGTTCAAATTTATATCGCTGTATTTTGTTGTTTTGATATCAGGTTTTTGAACAACACGCAAATCGGCTTTCTTTTTAGGTTTTAATTTTGCGTTATTTAAAATTCTTACCAAAATTCTCTCCTCCGTTAGTTAAAGTAAATAAGGCACTATGACAATAAGGCAATAAGACCATTTCAGAATTAACTGTATTTACTGCTGAACAATTTTTACTAATATTAATAAGCCGATATGAACTTATTGCCTTATTCACTTATTGACTTATTGACTTTTGAATACATTTTATAAAACCGGCATAATTTTGTAATCAAACAAAAAGAGGATTTTGTGCTATTATTTGAATAGATAAAGGGATTGATTAATATTTCTGCCCTTTTTTATGGGAGTAAGCACCGACGAAGTCGGAATAGGGGGTCATTTGGCTCGAATTAAACAATTATCAAAAAATTTAATAAATCAAATTGCGGCAGGTGAAGTAATTGAACGTCCGGCATCAGTAGTTAAAGAATTAACAGAAAATTCAATCGATGCGGGTGCGACCAAAGTCAGCATAGATATAACAAATGACTGTCGGGATATAAGAATTGCCGATAACGGCTCCGGCATTCATCCTGACGATATTTTGCTTGCGTTTTCAAAACATGCTACAAGCAAAATTCAAGAAGACGATGATTTATACAATATTCACACATTCGGATTTCGCGGGGAAGCTCTTGCAAGTATAATTTCTATCTCAAAATTAACCTGCACAACACGCACTAAAGAATTTGAAACAGGGACAAAAGTAAAATGCGAAAACTCGGAAGTAACGCAAGTTGAAACAGGTTGTGCAATCGGTACTATTATGGAAGTTAAGGATTTATTCTATAATTTGCCGGTTCGATTAAAATTTTTAAAGAGTTCTAACACGGAATTTTCATATATTCAAGAGATTGTTCAATCTATTGCGCTTTCTCATCCGGAAGTGTCACTGGAACTGAAAAAATACGGCAAAACCATTTTAAAAACAACCGGACAAAACAATTTGACCCAAACTATTAAGGAGGTTTATTCATCTGATGTTACAAATAACCTTAAAAGTGTTTTGAAAACTGATGAACTTTCAGGGCTTAAAATTTCGGGGTTTGTAAGTACACCTGACTACACCCGCTCAAGTAAAAAGAGCTATTATACTTATATAAATTCCCGTGCGGTAAAGTGTCCGGTATTTCAAAAAGCGATTGATACAGTATATCGAACACTAACGGCAAATAATAAATATCCTTTTGTGGTTTTAAATCTTGAAATTCCGCCACACGATGTGGATGTAAATGTTCACCCGACCAAAAAAGAAGTACGATATAAAAATCCCAATCAGGTATTCAATTTCATATTCAGCGCAGTACAAGGCGGACTTTCAAATTATGTTGAAGGGGTAAATATAAAAGCATTCACCCCTGCAAAAAATAATCCCGAACCCATAAGCTCAAGTTCATCCCCAATTGTTCAATTTCCTAAGGCTAATAACGATATTTATGTGGATGAAAAATCAGATACAATGTTTGTTCCGCAAAATGTGATGGATAAAATGGAGTCAACATACACACACAAAACGGATTTTTCTCAAACAGCTCAGCAGCATCAGATGTTTGAAGTAAAATCGCCGATTGAAGAAAATTCCGACAAAATTATCGGACAATATAAAGACACTTACATTTTGATTGAAACGGAAGAAGGACTTGAAATTGTCGATCAACACATCGCAGAAGAAAGATACAATTACGAAAAACTTCAAGACGACAAAGAAATAATTTCACAAATGCTTTTTGTATCGGATGTAATTGAAGTTTCGGCATCGGAGTGCGAACTCATAAAAGAAAATTCGCAAAAATTTGAAAGATACGGTTACGGAATTGAATTTGTCAGTGATACAGAAATTATTTTCCGTAAAATTCCACAAATTCTTTCAAAAATAAATCCGAAAGATATCATTGCGGAAATTCTGCAAAATATTGAAGGTAATATTGATTCTCTTGAAGAAAATATCCTCAAGACAACAGCTTGCAAAGCTTCTGTCAAAGCTAATACACCGCTTACAATATGGCAGATGCAGGAAATAATAAAAAAATGGCGAACAACAAAAATGCCGTATACTTGTCCTCACGGAAGACCGATTTGTCATACAATCCCGCACAAAGAACTTGCAGGGTTCTTTGAAAGGAATAAGTAATTAAAGAATTTGCCCCCTTATAGGGGGAAATGCCAATAAGGCAAAGGGGGTTATAATAACCCCTACGGGCTTAGCCCACTTCCCCTTATAAGGGGCAGAGGTATTATGCAAACAATAAAGATACAATGTCCGGCAAAAATCAATTTGAATCTGAAAGTCACAGGAAAACTTGAAGGTGGCTATCATTCGATTGAAAGTATTATGCAGACAATTGATTTATTTGACTATCTGACGATTAATGTTGATGATTCCGATAAAACAGAAATTATTTTATCCGGAAATAGCGGTGAAATTCCTTATGACGAGAACAATTTGGCGTACAAAGCCGCTAAATTGTATATAGATAATTTTAAAATTGAAAATAAAAAAATTGATATTTATATAGAAAAGAATATACCGATTGCTGCGGGATTAGCAGGCGGAAGCACTGATGCTGCCGGAGTTTTGTATGGATTAAATAAAATCTTCCGTAATTCTGAGTCTTTTGGAATAAAATCGCCCGATAAAACTACGATAAGGCGATACTTCGCTAACGCTCAGTATGACAATACTTATTTAGATACTTTGTGTTCTCAATTGGGTTCTGATTTGAATGTATGTTTGCATGGCGGAAGGATTTTGGCTCAAGGGCGAGGGGAAATTACGACTCCGCTTGAATTTGAAGAATTTAATGTGAGTTTGATTAAGCCTTTAAATCTTGGGGTTAGCGCAAAAGAGGCTTATACGAAATTTTCACGGAAAAACAATATACCCCCTACGGCACTTTGTGCCACTTCCCCCTTACAGGGGGCAGAAAGCCGAATGAATTTTGTCAACGACCTTGAATGGGCAATAATTGATGATTATCCGCAATTGCAATATATCAAACAAAAATACCCAAAATCTGTAATGACAGGTTCAGGCTCAACATATTTTATGATTGACGGAGAATTTGAACAGGAAGAAGGGTATTGGATTAAAAACGGGCTAAAGTCAATTGATTTCGGGGTGAAAGAAGTGTAATTACACTTATCCCAACATATTGTCATCCTGAACTAATGTGAGGGATTGACCGATATAAGCCCCAAGATTTGTCACATCGGGCGATTCTTCGGTCATTTCATTCCCTCAGAATGACGTAATTTTGTAAGTAGGTCGGCGTTGCCACGCCGACATAGAAACGGCCGGATTGCTTTGCTATCGCTCGCAATTGACAATTCAAAACCCCTCCTAGCCTTCCCTACCGAGGGGAGGAACATATTAAAAACAGGCCGCAAAGTGAATCTTTGCGGTCTGTCCTCTTTTTAGATTATTGTTCTCTATTTTTTTGTTTTTTTACTATTTATTTCATCGTATTGTTCTTGGGTAATTTCTTGTACACCCCCTTCGCATAAATCACCCATAAGTTTTCCTGTTTTCACTTGTCCACTGCGCTTCGGTTCTTTGTATGCAAGTCCGCGAGTAGAATGCATTTGGCTAAATTCTTTACTGTTTTTGATTGTATCCAATCCATGCTCACAATCGAAATGATATATAACGCCATCAATCTCTAAATCTAATGGAAGAGAAAGTTTTGTGCTATCTTTGGGATCTCTTTGAATACCTTGAGGAGTACCTTCCCGACGCTTTAATTCTCTTTGAATTTTGTTAAGCGTCTTTTCATCTGTTACAGGTTTTCCATCAGGTCCTAAATAACCTCTTCTCAGGACATAATTACCTATAGGTGCTACCCCGTTTTTGTTGCGAGGAATTTTAATTGGGTCACAATGATCAGGTTCAATCCAAGCAGTATCTTTGCATGGAGTTTCTTGTACTGTTTGGTCGTCTTGTGGTTTTTCCGGTTCTTTCTCCGGTTTAGGTGGAAGTTTTTTGAATTTATCAACTTCTGTTTTGATAGCATCAAGGTGAGCCAAAGCATTACGCAATTCTGTTGTAGTTGGAGTAGTATTTTGTGAACCGATATCGTGGTCAAGAACTGCGACAATCAATGCTCTGTCAATTGCCTTATCGCCTGTGATATGACCAGCCATTTGGACTATTTGGTTACCAATATTTTCATTTTTATTTCCCTTATATACACTTTCAAATTTAGCCATTTTTTCAGTTGTAATACCGGCATAAGTTGCACTGATTTCTGCAGGTCTCTTAGCAAAACCTGCTAGGAATGCTAATGCCGGAGCCGCAATTAAACTGGCAGGAGATAATGTTGCTACTGCTGTACATACGGCATCAGCTTTTGCATTCGCTGTTGCAGTTGCTTCTGCATGTGCAGTGGCAGTTGCAACAGCTTCATAATATTCGGTTTCTGATTTACCTGCAATAACTTCGTTATATTCTGATCCATCAGGAAAATCCCAATGATATTTTTTGCCTGGAACTTCTGCGGTAACTTCGCCGCTTACAACCGTTGTTTGAGTTGCATCAGCTGATGCGTGAGCAGTTTGCGTGTCTTCTGCATGAGCTTCTGCATGCGATTTGTTCTTGCTTAACAAGTAGCCTAATCCCATTGATGCTACTACAGGACCTGCGGCTACAAGACCGTTTACAAAACGTTTGCCAATCGGATTAGGAGCTTCAAAAGCGTATGTTCTAAATGCATGTCTTACTTTTGACATCGACATACCTGTTTCTTTAGAAATCATTTTCTGCTCTGTATAATTCAGACGCATATCGCCACCTGTGAGATCTATTAATGCATCCTGTACTTGTTTGGTATTTGCAGTAAAGTAAATACTTCCATCTTCTGTTTTAGTTGTTAAGTTTGCGAGTTCCTGCCATACGGATTTTTCTTTTGGATCACTAGCCTTATCCATATATTCACGTGCTTTGACACTTAAATTTTTCAATACTTGAATATCATCATCAGATGCAACCTTTATCTTTTTATCTTTATATTCAGGCAAATCCTTGATTCTGTCTTTTTCAGCTTCCGTCCTTACAACAATTCTGTCAACCAATCTATTGTTTGCCTTAACAATAGCATTATATGCACGTTTATCTGCACCGACACCAGTGTTTTTCAAAAAGCCGGTTCTTCCTGATGCAATCTTTGCTTGATGAACCTGATCATACTCTTCCTTGGCTTTCATGTGCTTATCTGTAGCTTCCATAGATTTGCTTTCAAGCGCGTTATATTGAGCCCTTGCACTTCCCCATTTACTTACTAATTCATCATACTTAGGATCTTGCAGAATTTGCTCTAATGTTAAACCAGACGCCATTATTTTTTCCATTTCTGCATCATATTTTGCATAAACTTCACGAACAACTTTTGCATCTTTATTTAATCGTTTTGCATCTTTTTTAGCTTGTTTTGCTTCTGCTTTGATTTCTTTTTCTTTAGCTTTAAGTGCTTGTCTTACTTCTTTATTTGTTTTGTATTTGTCACCGCGTTCAATCCACTCGCCTGATTTTTCATCATAATAACGAGCCATACGAGCTCTTTCAGCATCTTTTGTTGTTTCTTTAAGATGCGTTGTTGGAGCTTTTATATCAAATGTATATGTCGTTCCATCTCCATGAGATGTAATTACACCACGATCTGTTGTAACACCTTGTTCTTGTACATGTTTTTTTGCAGCTGCCACTTCATCAAGTTCTGCTTGTCTTGCCTGATCTTTTTTAGCTTTTTGTTCCGGAGTTAATTCCTGATTGTCAGGATTTGCCTGAACTGTTGTACCTTTTTCCGGATCCGGGGCTGTTGCTGCAAACATAGCTTTAAAACTATTAGCCTGTTCTTTTGAAATTTTTCCTGCTTTAAATGCGGAATCTACTTCTGCGGCACTTTTAAGTACCAATCCATTTACATTTAAGCTCACACCGTCTGTCATGTTTTCGTCCTTTCTTTCTATTCGAAATTATTAATCATTCACCATAAACTTATAAACGTTTTTTTTATTTCAAAATTGACTCGAAATATTTACTTTTTATATACTTTATACCTAAGCTCTAGTTATATCGTATGTTTTCAGTATGTAAAGAAATGTTACAAATCAATAAATTTAATGAGGTTTACCTCTTACACAGTATTTCATATTTCACCTTTCAAAAATTCATGAAACTTCTACGCTAATCATGCTTTCGGCACATTTGGGCATGAACTTTAACATGATTTGAGCAATTGTTAAAAAAGTTTACAATTGTAAAATAATAAAAATCCCATTCCCTCGGTAGGGAAGAAATTTGATTATCTGCCCCGATTGGGGAAGTGGCACGAAGTGCCGAAGGGGAATGGATTTTATTCCTACAATAACTTGTCGTAACCTGTAGGATGCAATTTTTTGCACAAAATTCCCTTCCCTTGGTAGGACTCTGCCGAGAGAAAGGTGACTAAATGTCACGTTTCTCGAGAGGTGGAAAGGGATGGGTGTTGGTTTTTCTCTCCCTAATTAGGGAGGGAGTAAGGATGGGTATCAAATTCTTTTTTTTAAAATTAATAACTAAAACCCCTCCTAGCCTCCCCTAGCAAGGATATTGTTAATTTTTCATTGAAATATAGCCCCTCACCCTACCCCACCTCTCGCACAAACGTCCACAGGAAGTTTGTGCTCGGCAGAGTCCAAAGGGGCGAGGGTATTCCAAAATTTTTATCTTTAAA
>CACXFH010000019.1 GCA_902766975.1 uncultured bacterium
AGAAATGGACTTGTAGCTCAGTTGGTAGAGCAGTTGACTCTTAATCAATTGGTCGTGGGTTCGAGTCCCACCGGGTCCATTTTTTATGCGTAAGCCGGTGTGGAGTGCCGGAGTCGGATTGCGGAAGCAATACGAGCAGGGCACGGAGCATTATATCTCCGCCGTTGCGAACGAAGCGTATGCGTAGTGAGCGAAGCAATCTTTGATTGCACAGGCGGATTGTATATTGAAAAATGAATAAATTAATTGGGACGAGAACCCAACAATGCGAATGTATTGTCTGCGGTTCATAAAGAAGGTTTTATATTTTAGTTTAAATAAGGGGTATATTTATGGGTTTTGTTATTGATAAGAAATCAAAAAAAGTAATTAGAAAAGCGCTAAAGGTTTTAGGTAAAAAGAATTTTGTTTTTATAATACATGGCGGTAGTTTTCCTGCGCAGTCAGGTGAAAATACCGGATTTGGTACAATAAATTCAAATGGCGGTAAGAAATTTATTGAATATGCGAAGAATTTATTTGACGCAATTCAAATGGGTCCTGCCGGTAAAACAAAATCTTCTGATGCTTCGCCTTATACCGGTACAATTTTTTCCAATAATCCGCTATTTATTGATTTAAAAAAATTAACTACAAAAGAATGGGCTTGTATTTTATCGGATGCTACATTCAATGAAATAGTTGATAATAACCCCAATCGTGATAAAAACAGGACATGTTATTCATATATTGTTAAAAAGCAGGAAGAAGCATTGTCTGAAGCTTATGATAATTTTATTAAACTTAATGATAAAAAATTAAATAAAGAATTTGAATCATATAAAATTCAAAATAAGTCATGGCTTGATAATGATGCATTATATGAGGCTTTGTCTATTGAGCATGATTGCGATTACTGGCATAATTGGAAATCTGAAATTGATAAAAATTTGTTAAATCCCAAATCAAATGAAGAAAAAATTGAATTTGCAAAAAGGATTGAAGAAATTTCAGTAAAATATTCACGTGAAATAGACAGATATAAATTCATTCAATATGTTTTAAATAAACAAAACGAGCAAACAAGAAAGTTTGCTAAATCAAATGATATAAAAATGATTGCCGACCGTCAAGTTGCTTTTTCAGACAGAGATGAATGGGCTTATCAATCATTATTTTTAGACGGATGGTGTTTGGGTTGTCCTCCTGATTATTTTTCAAAAGATGGTCAGGCCTGGGGTTTTCCTGTAGTTAATCCCGAAAAGCTGTATAATAGTGATGGGTCGTTGGGCGAAGCGGGGATTTTAATGAAAAATCTTTATAAAAAAATGTTCCGTGAAAACCCCGGAGGTGTTCGAATTGATCATATTGTAGGCTTGATTGACCCTTGGGTATATAAAAAAGGCTCTAAGCCAATGCCCGAACAGGGTGCAGGCAGATTATTTTCATCTCCCGAGCACGAATTTTTGAAAAAATTTGCAATCCCTTCTGTTGAGGATTTGGATATGCAATTTACTTCAGATAATGAAAAAAGGGTTAAAAATCTTACAGAAGAACAAATTAAATTATATGGCAGATTGATAGAAAAAATAGTAATAGCAGCGGCAAAAGAAGAAGGATTAACGAAAGATTCAATAGTTTGCGAGGATTTGGGAACATTGACAAATCCTGTTGCAGCTGTTATGAAAAAATACGAACTTTTAGGTATGCGCTTAACTCAGTTTACTGTTCCTACAGAACCTGATGATCCGTACAGATGTAAAAATATTCCCACTCATTGTTGGGCTATGGTGGGAACTCATGATAATATACCTGTTAATGAGTGGGCAAAATCTTTGATAAATACTCACGAAGGATATTTGCATGTAAAAAATCTTGTTGAGGATTTATTTAAGGACGCAGTTGATAAAGATGAAATAATAGTAAAAATGACTAAAGATAAAGATTTCTTAAAAGAAACAAAGCTTGTGGAACTTTTCGCCTGTGAAGCGGAAAATATTCAAATTTTCTTTACGGATTTCTTTGATATGTCAGAAACTTATAATACTCCGGGGACTTCTGGTGACAAAAATTGGAGTCTGAGGCTTCCTGATAATTTTGAACAAATGAACACAATAGACTTGCCACAAATTCTGAAAAAAGCTATAATATCAAGGGGCAAAAATTTTGCCGATAAAAATAGAGATATTATAGAGGAGCTCGATGAAATTAAATAATATAAAATTAATATTGCTTGTATCAGTTTTGTGTCTTAGTTTAACTCCTGCGTTTGCGGATTTAGCAGGTGATGCTAAATTACAATATAATCAAGGGGTTGAATATTACAAAGTCGGAGCTTATGACAAAGCCGCAGAAAGCTTTAGAAAAGCAACAGAGCTTGACCCTAATTATATTGATGCATATTTTAATTTGGGCTCTTTGATGGAATATTTAAAGCATGATGAGGATGCTCTAAATGCTTTTAAGCAAATTATACTCCGTAAACCTGATGATTACGAAGCAGTATATAAAGCAGCTGAACTTAGTAAAAAATTGGGTAATATTGATAAAGCGAAGATGTATTTAACCCTTATACCTACAGATTCATTGATTGGTTCACGAGCAAAAGAA
>CACXFH010000020.1 GCA_902766975.1 uncultured bacterium
ATTGTTGAAAAAATACATCATATAGATAGAGGATACGAAAATTTTGAAAATAAGATAAGATTGTTGGGAGGGAAGATAGAAAGAAGAAATGACGATTCCCTTAACCTGACGGAGGCAAAACATAATGAGTCCTACTTATAAACGCTGGTATGATCATGACCCGTTATTGTTGGAAGTAATTGAATTATTGAGAAATTATCAAACCGAGTTAAAGGCTCAGGCTGAAATATTTTTGCAAAAAATCGAAGAAAAAGTATCCAAAGAAACAATTGATAAATTTTATGCAATGGTAAAACCCGTAAATGCAAATAACAGATGGTATGATAAAGATCCTGTTATATCAAGAACGGTTGAAATTTTACGAATAGTTCCTCCGGAGGCTCAAAGATTATGTGCCGAAAATTTTATTAAGACATTAAAAGAAATGGGAATCGAATATAAAAGTCCGAATAAAGCAAATTAAAAATAGAAATAGAATAAAGAATAAAAAAAGATGCCGCATTATGCGACATCTTTTTTTAACCTAAAACTCTTTCATAGATTTGATTAATATTTTTCAAAAATTCCTTAGGGTTAAATATATTATCAATTTCATCCTTATTCAAATATTTTGCAACTTCGCAATCCGAAAGAATATTTTGTTTAAAATTACCGTGATTTTCAAATGCATCAAGAGCATTCTTTTGTACGAGTTTATATGCATCTTCTCTTGAAAGCCCTTTTGCAACAAGGGATAAAAGCATTTTTTGTGAATAAACTATTCCGCCGAATTCCTCGCTGTGTGACAACATGTTGTCTTTATGAACAACAATATTTTCCAATATATTATTAAATCTGCTTAGCATAAAATCGACTAGAATCAGGCTGTCCGGGAAAATAATTCTTTCTGCCGAACTGTGAGAAATATCTCTTTCGTGCCATAATATAACATTTTCCATTGCCGCAATCGAATTTGAACGTACTACTCTTGAAAGTCCACACAAATTTTCACTTAAGACAGGATTTTTCTTATGCGGCATAGCTGAAGACCCCTTTTGCCCTTTAGAAAAACCTTCTTCCAGTTCAAGAACCTCTGTTCTTTGCAAGTGACGAATTTCTGTCGCGAATTGTTCAATTACGGTTGCAATAAGCGCCAATGCCTGCATAAAATGAGCATGATAATCTCTTGCGATAATTTGTGTCGAAATTTGTGCAGGTTTTAATCCCAAATTTTCGCAAGTAATTTTTTCTATTTCAGGTGAAATATTGCTATATGTCCCGACAGGTCCTGAAATTTGTCCGACACGAATTTGTTCTTTTGCCTGCTCAAAATTTTCTTTCTGCCGCTTGAGAATATCAATCCAATTACAAAGTTTTACTCCAAAAGTCATAACTTCAGCGTGAACACCGTGCGAGCGCCCAATACAAATTGTGTTACGATGCTCATTTGCAAGACTTTTCAATGTATCAATAGCAATATTCAAATCTTCCAGTATAATTTTAGCACTATCCTGAATTTGCAGCGCAAAAGCAGTGTCAATAACATCAGAACTAGTCATCCCTACATGCACATAACGCCCCAAATCCCCAAGACTTTCGTTTACACAAGTCAAAAATGCAATCACATCATGCTTTACTTCTCTTTCGATTTCATCAATTCTTTCTATATTAAAATTTGCCTTTTGTCGTATTTCAAGCGCAACATCATCTGAAATAGTCCCAACTTGCGCATACGCATCACAAACCGCAAGTTCTACATTTAAATAATATTGAAATTTGGACTCCAAATTCCAAATCTCAGCCATTTCTTTTCTTGAATATCTGTCTATCATAACGATATTATTATATCATGGAATAAATATATATTAATTTTGTTATCCTAAATTTTTCAGACAATCCTGTAAATACTTTTTATACTCATTTATTAAGGATTTTGGGGACAAAATTTTGCATCCGCTTCCCCATCTGAAAACATGCCAGATAATTTCTTTATTACCGCTTGCTTTAAATGTTACGGTATAAGTTCCGTCCTCATTAAATTTACCTTTTTGAGTCGGATGAAAATTAAAACTGCTTGCTTCCTGCGCCAATTCTTTTGAAAAAAGCAATTTCACATTCAAAATTTCACCATGATAAACTCCAAAAGACTCTTTAGCGTATTCCTGCAAATTAAAATCCCCTTTATCAAAAATTTTGTCAGTTAGTTTAATATCCGAAAACTTGTGTAAAAGATAGTTGTATATCCCATCCCCTTTTGATTTTTCCCGTGCTATAAGATAAATTTTTGCTCCATAAATCATGCCAAGCGGCTCGATTTTACGTTTTTTATCATGGTAAACTCCTGTTACAATTTTTGAAGATTGCAGGGCTTTTCTAATAGTTTCGAGAGTTTCAATATTTATGTTGTACTGCGGCATTTGGCGAATAGCATAACCTTCGGTTTGCATAAACAGTTCAATATTTTCTTCGGCATTTGTTTGTCTTTTGTTTGTCAGGGCTTTAATTTTAGTAATTGTAGACGTTAATTCATTTTTTAGTTCTTTATTTGTAGTGCGGCGCTGCATTTGCTCAAGATTAGCAATTTCTTTAGGTTTAAAACTTATCAGACCGGAAATGACATTATTTGAAAATCCCCAATGTTTTAACAAGTCGTTTGTTTCAATTTCATCTACTTCAGGAAAAATATTCATAAGACTGTCACGCATGCGCTCTGCTGTTCTGCGGGATACGGCATATCTTTCCATAATATCTGATATAGTTATGCCTTGAACTTTTGATGCCATATAAGTTGCCAAATCTATAATGTCCGAAACTCTTGAATATCTTGGTTTATCCGACATAAGAAACTCCTTTCAAAAATGTAACCGTTTTTGACGTATCTGCATATTAACATAAAAGCATTGAAGGTTACAACAATTATAAAGGAGAAAGACATGAAAAATTTATTGTATCATTTGACAATGTTATTCAACGCTTTAGGATTTTTATTCAGTTTATCTTTAGTGTTTTATATAAATCTTAATCACATATTATTTTTACCGATTATTGCAATCAGTTGCTTTATTTTCAGTATTTCATTTGCCTTGACTGCTGCAGATTTCAGGCACACAAAGAATTTGACAAGAATAAAAAAATTATCTCACTATGTCCCTGACAACAGTAAAGTAGTTATAGATTACAAAAACTACTTCACTTCCCAAAAATCCGATTTTATTATCGGATAATTATTTTATATTCCCAGATACATCCTCACATTGGCATTTTTATTTATCGCTAGTATAAGCTTTTTACCTGCATACAAAGACAACATTGAAAGCACTGTTACAACCAAAAATCTTAATATAACAATTCCCCATACGTAAATATAATTATTATCAACAACAGAAATAACTTTTTCTAACGCTAGAACCTGATTATACGCAAAAAACCAATACCAGTGAACAAAAAATAATCCAAAACTGTATTTTGCCACAATATCAAGGGTTTTATTAAGATTCTGTTTAGATATCAGCCATTGGTCATAATGTTTCAAATATCCTAAAACAAGCATTGTCAAAATTGTTTTTGAAACCGTAAAACTCGAATAAACCCCTTTATACGATAAATACACATCACACCCTGCCAGAGCGAACATTAAAATCCAAAGTAATAATCTTTTATTATAAAATACGTCTATAATATCTTTATGCCTAGAACAAAACATCCCAAAAACATACAATGAAAAGAAATGAATAAAACCGTTAAAAACATACCCTAAACAAGCAAAATATTTTTGCATATAAGACAAATTCATAATCGAATTGTAATCAACATCAACTCGCGGGCAGATTAATGTTATTAAAAACATCAACGGTAAAAGCTTATACAACCAACCCTTTTCCTCCAGTTTCAGCAACACCTGAGAACAGAAGAAAAATAAAATTATCATAGGAATGAACCAAGTCGGGGTATTATGTATTCTGCCTGTCGTTAAAAACATCGGAATTTGAATTAGCGGATTTAAACCGTCAAATGAATTACCGTAAGTTTGAGGTAAAAATAAACAAAACAATATTCCGGGAATAGCAGTAATAAAATATGGCAAAACAACATTTGTCCATTTTTTTGAAAGATAATTTTTATATTCGAATTTGTATGATAAATGCTGAAACAAGAATCCTGAAATAAATATAAACAATGCTGTTCCACCGCAAATAATCTCACAATTTATCTTATGCAATAAACTTGAACTTTCTCCGAATTGCATTGTATGTCCTGCGATAATTAAAAGAATTGCAAGCCCCCTAAAAACATTTATATAATTTAAAAAAGATTTTTTTCTACTTTCCATAATTTACACCCTCTGACAAGTCAAGCCACAAAACCTGATAAGGATGCAATAGCAAATGCAGGGTATTATCAGTAAGCGACACATTGACTTTTATATTTTCACCATTTAACAGGTTTTTCAGCCGTGTTATTTTTTTATTATTCTTCAAAAACATTGTTATCGGTAACGTAATATCCGTATAAACTTTATCTTTTGCCAAATTGTTTATAACAAGAACTTTCTGTGTTTTATTTTTTCTGATATAAGCCAAACAACTATTTGAAGATGTCTTTAAAATATCAAAACCGCCATCACTCATAACAGGCAAAGATTTCCGTACACGGAGCAAATGTTTTGTATTATAATAAACTTTTGAATTAAACAGATACCACCCTTTTTGAGAACCGTAAAAAAGTTTTCTCGGCACGGGACCTCTGTTAATATCTCTGGAATCAAAAACAGACAACAATTTTAAAAATTTATTTTTATTTTTTCTGTTTTGAGCGGATTTTTTTGCATTATCAAAATTATTTGTGACCCCGACTTCGTCACCATAGTATATTATTGGAATACCTTGAGTTGAAAGCATTATTGCAAAAGCCAGTTTTATTCTGTCAGGATTTTTGTCCAAAAAATTTGCAAGTCTTCCTGATACTCCAAAACCGTTTCTAAAACCGGCTCCTTTAGGTTGCAAATCTTGAAATATTAAATCTCTAACCTCAGGACTAACCATTTCAAGAGTCAGTTCATCATGGACTCTTAAAAACACTCCCCATACAGAATTTTTGGGGATATTCGGTGTTTTTTTGTAAGTATCAGTAAAATACTTCTTATCCTCGGATATTAAACTTGCCCAAATTGCATTCATATAGGGGAAATTATACGCTATTTGGGCTTCTGATGTTCTGTTTAAATCTTTTTGGGTATCCCATATTTCAATTTCGACATCTCTGTTTTTCCCAAAATACGGAATGATATCTTTCGGATTTTGACAGGCTTCAACCTGAATAACTGATGATGGCGCTGTTATTTGAAGATAATTACTCAAAATGTTTATTATAGAATGAGTTTTCGGTTCATTTTCGGCATCAGTTCCTTCTTCTTTGGATAAATAAGGTATTGCATCCATTCTGAAAATATCAACCCCTAAATTTGCCCATTTTGTTATTGTATCAAGCATATAATATAAAACTTGCGGATTTTCCCAGTTTATATCAAGCTGAAACGGGTAAAAGGTATGATACAAATAATATGTTTTTGTTTCATTTTCACCATTTTCTTTTTTTACGTTAACATCCACCCTGCGCCAATTTGTTTCGGTATTTTCAGGAAAAATCAGACGCCTTTTCGAAATTGAACCGTCGTTTTCAATATATTCAATAACAGTACCCAATTTTTCATCAGTGTATTTATTGTATTGAGGCATTTTGTCACGGCTGATAAAATAATCCAAATAACTTAAATCACCCGCCTGTAATTTTTTAAACCATTCGTGTTTATCTGACAGATGATTTAAAACAAGATCTGCCTTAATATTAAATCCTTTATTTTTTGCAACTTTAATAAAATGTTCAAATTGTTTCATTCCGCCAAGTTCTTTACGAACATCCTGCGGATTTTTTACGTCAAAACCGGCATCCTCCATCGGACTATCGACAAACGGCAGTAAATAAAGCGTTGTTACACCCAAATCTTGTAAATAATCAAGCATTCCTTCGGTATTGATAAAAGTATTATCTTTATTTGCCTGAATTACGCCAAATTGATTTACATAAAACATGTAAATAATTTCATCTTTATACTAATCCGAATTCCTGTTTATGTCTTGTTGTTTAAGTTTTTGAGGTCTGCTATCGATAGCGCTTTTTGCATGCTGAATAAAATTATCATACACATCCTGAGCAATATCCGAACCATAAACATTCTGAATGGAATTTTTCAGTTCTTTTTGTATATGAACATCAATAAAAAAATTATCCTTCTCAGATTCCGCAAGCTGACGGACAACCTCTGCCACCTTACCGGAAGTCAAGTCAGCCGTATTATTTTCGGAAGCCAAGACTATATTATTACTTATAATAACAATCGTTATAAAAAGTACGCACAATATTTCACGCATACAACTATCTCATTATTTTTTAAATTTTTACAGGATCAGCTTCCAAAGCTTGAACTGTAGATTCTAAAGAATCTTTATCAAACACATTGTAAGTTTTAACTTCAGGATTTATTTTTCTGTTTAACCCAGCAAGGACTTTACCCGGACCAAATTCAATAAAAGTATCAACCCCGTTTTTAATCATATTTTCAATAGTTTGGGTCCAGTGTACGGAAGATGAAATCTGTCTTGGCATTTTATTTCTGAAATCTTCCGCAGCAATTGTTGCAGAGGCATCGACATTTGTAACAACAGGAACAGAAGCACTTGTAATGTCTAAATCCTTAACAAACTGTCCGAATTCAGCACTTGCTTCATTAAGATATTTTGAATGGAATGCTCCTGAAACCGCAAGAGGAACAAATCTTCTTGCTCCGGCTTGAATTAACAATTCTCCGGCTTTGTCTATTGCTTTATCATCCCCTGTTAATACCACTTGAACAGGTGAATTATAATTCGCTACATCAATATAACCTTCACTTGATGCCTCTTTTAATGCTTTTTCAATACTGCCTTCCGGTGCATTTAAAACTGCAGCCATTTTACCTTTGTTAATTTTATTCATTAAAGCTGCACGTTTTTGAATTGCTTTTAGAGTAGTTTTTAAATCCATTACTCCTGAGCAAAACATGGCGCAATATTCACCCAAACTGTGACCTGCAGTAAAATGCGGAGTCAAATTCAACTTTGATTTGAATGCTTCCAGTGCTGCGATTGACATTGTAACAATTGCAGGTTGAGTATTTATTGTTTGTTTCAAATCTTCTTCAGGACCCTCAAAACACATTTTGGTAACTTTTTTACCTAAAACTTCATCTGCGGTATCAAAAACTTTTTTTGCAGCAGGGTAATGTTCATATAAATCTTTTCCCATTCCAACTACCTGAGCTCCCTGCCCCGGAAAAATAAATGCTAATTTATTCATAATAATATCCCTCTTTTAAATATCTCTCTTAGTGTATCAATTATAATATAAACATAATAATTTTTTGCATGTTGTTTAAATAATATATATTTAAAATTTGGGCTTTATCAGTTGCCGAATCCTGCATTTTGTGATATATGATTACGTATCTGATATTTTTTGGGTTTTGAATTATGATAAAAAAAATAGTATCTTCGTTTTTTATTATTTGTTTGTTTCTTTGTTTCTGCCTTAGTCACTACAAAAAAGATGATAATTTAATTCATATCCGATTTGCGACATGGGGAAGCGAATCGGAAATAAATATTTTAAAACCCATACTAAATGAATTTGAAAAAGAAAATCCAAAAATAAAAATAGATTTGATGCATATTCCGCAGAATTATTTTCAGAAGATTCATCTTTTATTTGCTTCAAATACCGCACCTGATGTCATTTTTGTAAATAATTTGTATTTACCGCTCTACGCAAATGCGGGGGTATTTGAGGATTTAACAAGATATAAAGAGTTTGAATATGACAAATATTATAAAAAATCACTTGAATCAATGACATTTAATAAAAAAATATACGCATTACCCCGTGATATGTCTAATTTAGTAATTTTTTATAATAAAGATATTTTCAACAGACAAAAAGTACCGTACCCAAAACAAAATTGGACACTTGATGATTTATTGGTGAAAGCTAAAAAACTTACAACACCTAAAACATTTGGCATTTCTTTTGAAGAAAAACCGCTGTATTATTTACCTTATATGCTTTATTACGGTGGTTGGGGAGTAAATGATACCAAGAATTATTTTGTACAGAATGTATTAGCAAAACCTGAAAATAAAAAAGGATTGGAATTTTACGCAAATTTAAGAACAAAATACCACATTGCCCCCAAAAGAGAAGAAATAGGAAGTGCAACAATGGCGCAAATGTTTTTGCAGGGTAAAATCGCAATGCACCTATCAGGACGGTGGATGGTCCCTAAATATCGGCAAGAAGCAAAGTTTGATTGGGATGTTGTTGAATTCCCGCACAAAATGTTTATGGATTCCTCGGGCTGGGCAATTTCAAAATCTTCAAAACACAAAAAAGATGCAGCAAAATTTATACAATTTTTAGCCTCTAGAAAAAATTCAAATAAATTTGCTCAAAGCGGTCTGATTGTTCCTGCAAGAATTGACAGTGCGAATTCAAAATATTTTCTTGATAATCAAAAACCGCAAAATGCTCAAGCATTTTTAAATACCGCAGAAAAATCCGTACCAACACCGGTAACTGTCGATTATAACGAAATTCTTGATGATTTGAATGTAAAAACAGAATATATGTTTAATAAAAGGCACTAAAGCGCTAAAATACCGAGGCACTGAGTTTTTTAAAGTCTGTTGGTAAAAAATTCCGTAAATAATATTAATTATTGTAAATTTTTATTTACAGAGCTGAAATTAAAGAAGCAAATGAAATAAAAATAAAAAAAGAACAAGACAAAGCAGGTATTGATGTATTAAAAGAAAAAATAGCGGAAGCCAAAAAACGGCTTTCCGAATTAGAAAAACAAGAAACAAAAGATCTTGAAAAATATGAAAAAGATAATACAAAAATTCAAGAAAAAATCACCAAACTACAAGAAAAACTTGAGCAAACAAATGATGCAGACAAGAAAATTAAATTACAACAAGAAATTAATGATTTAAATTCTCAGTTGACTGATGTAAATACATTACGTTCAAGAGTCGAAGATAATAATTATTTAAACAATTATACAATATTAAAATAATTTTTGTTGTCTTAGTAAAACCAATACGCATTACAGCTTTCTTCATAAAAATTCTTATTGGCTGAGTGGCTTTATTAAATAACCTATTCGACTTAAAATCTTATTAATTTTATTAATGCTATAATAACTTTATGAGAGCAATACAATATTACGGACCGAAAAATATTAAATATGAAGAAGTACAGGTCAAACCTCCGCAAGATGGGGAAGTTGTCGTAAAAATTATGTCGGCTTTGACTTGCGGAACAGATGTTAAAACATATCGCAGGGGGCATCCTGTTTTGATTAAGGAAATTCCGTCGGGTTTCGGTCATGAATTTGCGGGAATCATAGACAAAACAGGCAGGAATGTCGAAGGATTTCAGGTTGGGGACAGAGTTGTGGCAGCAAATTCCGCTCCCTGTGGGGAATGTTTCTTTTGCAGACATGAAGAATATAATCTTTGCGAAAATTTGGATTTATTAAATGGTGCTTATGCACAATATATAACTGTTCCTGAAAGAATCGTAAAAAAGAATATGCTTATTTTGCCAGACAATCTGAGTTTTGATAAGGCAGCATTTTGTGAACCTTTGGCAAACGTTGTTCACGGGGCATGCAGAACCGAAATTAAAGAAGGACAAAGTGTCGGAATTATAGGAATTGGACCAATCGGTTTAATGTTTGCAAGAGTGGCAAAACTTATGGGAGCAAGGGTAATTGTCGCAGGCAGGAACCCGTTAAAACTTAAAATGGCAGAAGATTTTGCTCACGCTGATGAAATTGTGGATTTAAAAAAATACCCGAATCCCGAAAAAATATTTAAAGATTTCTCTGATGAAGGTAAAGGGCTTGATGTAGCAGTTGAATGTGTCGGATTACCCGAAATCTGGGAACAAATATTTGGCTGCGTACGTCCGGGAGGCACAGTCCACTTTTTTGGGGGGTGCAAATCAGGTTCTAAAGTAAGTTTTGATACTACAAAAATGCACTATGGTGATATTAAAATGATGAGCGTTTTTCACCATACCCCTAAATATTTCAGAAAAGCACTGGAATACATTGCTTCAGGAAAAATTGAAGTTGAAAAACTCATAACAGACACACTGCCGCTTGAAAAAGTCGAATACGCAATGCAACAACATATCGAAGGCAAAGCAATTAAATTTCTGATTAAACCTTGGATGTAATCTTATTGAAACTCACAAATAAAAAACTAGCTGACCTGCATTTCTTTTTCAAATCCGAACAATGAACTTACCGATTCATCATCATGGATTCTTGCAATTGCCTGAGCCAACAATGGCGCGACTGAAAGTTGTTTAATATTTGACGGCATTTTGCTCATATCTAAAGGTATTGTATTTGTAACAATGCATTCAGTTATCGGAGCAGAACCTAAACGGTCTATAGCAGGACCTGAGAATACTGGATGAGTGGCTCCGACATAAATTTCTTTTGCTCCGCGTGATTTTAATAATTTTGCAGCTTCACAAATTGTTCCTGCCGTATCTATAATATCATCAAACATTAAGCAAACTTTTCCTTCAATATCCCCGATAACATTGGCAGCAATTGCTTCATTGTGCTTATCACGGCGCTTGTCGATAATTGCAATAGGACAATCGAGTTTTTTGGCAAAATATCTTGTTCTGTTTGCTCCGCCCATATCAGGAGAAACAGCAACCATTTCATCAGGATTTATGTTTAATGACTGGATATAATTTACCAAAATAGGGGCTGCAAAAATGTGATCGACAAGAATATTAAAAAATCCTTGAATTTGACCTGTGTGCAAATCCATAGCCAGAACCCTGTCAGCTCCGGCTGTTGTCAACAAATCCGCAACCAATTTTGCAGTTATAGCTTCTCTGCCTGAAGTTTTTCTATCCTGTCTTGCATAACCGTAATATGGAATAACCGCAGTGATTGATTTAGCACTGGCACGTTTAAAAGCATCTATTATAATCAAAAGTTCCATAAGGTTTTCATTTACGGGATTGCAAATCGGTTGGATTATAAAAACATCATCCCCTCTAACACTTTCTTTGACCTGAACATAAATTTCACCGTCAGAAAAATTCTTCACAACCATTGGCCCGATTGTTGTTCCCAAAGAATTAGCAATCTCTTGCGCCAATTGAGGGTTGGAACGCCCCGCAAATAACTTTATGTCATGATTAGGACTAATAGCCCTTTCCAATTCAGGATAAGTTTTTTCTTCAATAGCAGTCATTTAATTTATAATCCTTTCCACTTACATCAGCATGATGTATTATAATTTTTACAGGCTTTAACTTCAAGTCTGTTTTAAGTTTTGTAATATCAAAAAGTTCGTAAATTTAATTTTTTGCTAATTTGTTTTATTTGAATTTAAAAATGTATATCCATTAAACCGATGATGCGAAATTGTTGATTTTGCCATAAAATTTGATAAAATAAAGTAAGTTGGCGTTACTGTAACGACAAATAAATGAAATATGTAATTTGAGCTTACAGCCCAACAAAGAAGGGAATATCAATGTTACAAGAAGCAACAAAAGCGCTAAATTCGGCATTTAATAACAGTTTTATAAAAAAAATCAGCCAATATCTTCACGATTGCGTACGGGAAGAAGTCAAAAGTTCAACATTCCGCAATCTCAAAGGGGATAAGGATAATAAGTGGATTTTCTTAAAAGAAAAAGAAACTCTTTTAACCGACGGGCTTGAATATCTGAAACTTGACGGCGCTAATCCGAATCTTACGGAACTGATGATACAGAGCGAAAACAATGCTCGTGATAAATATTTGATTTACGGATATATGTTTCTTGTCGGTCGTAACGGAAAATCTAAGCGCCGCAACGAATTTTTGACTCCGCTATTGTACGTTCCATGCAAACTTGAAAGAAACGGGGTAAATATAAATTGTATTCGACAGGAAGATATTTTGTCACTTAACACAGGGGCATTAGCATCATTGATGAAAAAAAGTGACGATGATGATGAGGTTGATTCTTTTTTGGAAGGTATTTTGGATGTTGTGCCGGAATTGCCGATTACAAAAGAAAAAATGGATATCTTTTTAACAACTTTGAAATCACTTATTCCTGACGTTGAAATTGCGTTAGATAACAGTGAAGATGCTGATGAAGACAATGTTTCAAGAGATGAAGCTCCGGATTATTCTAATATCGAAATTAACGGGGATAATCTTGACGAAATTATTGAAGATGATATTCAGCAGCAAAAACAAAAATATGAAGGAGATTTGAAAAAACTTTGTGTCACTTATCAAAGTGCAATAATTTTAACAAAGCGTCCTGCGGTAACAGCAGGTGTATTGCATGAACTTTTACAAATCGCCGAAAAACCGAGCGGAGTTTACCGTGAAACAACTCTTTCGGTTATAAATGATGAGTATAATCAGGCAATAGAGAAAAACTCAAATAAAGATGATAACACTCCATTCTATCCGATTACTCCGTTATCATTGAGTGATTCACAGGAACGTGTAATCAAAAATATTGATAATAATAAATTTATCGCAGTTCAAGGACCTCCGGGGACAGGGAAATCTCAAACTATTGTGAATCTTGTTGCACATTTAATTGCAAACGGAAAAACAGTCCTTGTGGCATCCCGAATGGACAAAGCCGTTGATGTTGTTGCAGATCGTTTGAATGAACTTGGTGCACCATATCTTGCTTTAAGAGCCGGCAGAAGTAATTACCAAAAACAACTCAGTTTGCAATTACAGGATTTGTTATCAGGCAAAGTCGGACTTGATGATGATATTGAAGATTATATTTTTGCGGATACAAAAGATATGAAACAGCATCTTGATATTTTGCGTGAAACCGAACAGAAATGCGAAAATATTATAAAACTTGAACGCAGATGGCACGATTTGCGTGATGAAATTAAACAACACGCACTCACAGTCGGAGATATGCAATATATCAGACGCCCGCTTAAAAAATCCGAAATTGATAATATTCATGATGTTATCAAAACATTAGCAGATAATATGGAAAAAGCAGGATTTTTTGCAGGCTTAAAAAATATGTCAAGCCTTAGACAACTCAAAAAAATTCTTGATTTGAAAGATTTTGAAGTCGAAAGCGAAAACCTTGACAGATTAAAAGTAGAACTTGATTTCATCACTCAAAAATGGCAATTGAGAAAGATTGAAGCCGATATTCAGAAAATCGGTAATCTTCACGTAATGATGGAGCAAATTCGTCAATTGAAGAAAAAACAAAAAACACTTGCGATAAATATTTTAAAAAGTACAAGACGGGAAGCCCTAAAGGCACTTTTACGAGATGATAAGAAAAAGCGCAGAATAAAAGTTCACGCGATGTCACTTGTTGAACGCCGCAAAAAGCTTCAATCAAAGATTTTGGAAGAAGAAGATTTTAAACCGCTTTTGGAAGCATTTCCCTGCTGGTGTGTAACAACCTATGCGGTATCGGATTCACTGCCATTAAAACCGGGGATGTTTGATGTAGCAATTATAGATGAAGCATCACAATGCGATATTGCAAGCTGTTTTCCTATAATGTACCGTGCTAAAAAATCGGTTATTGTTGGGGATGATAAACAACTTCCGCACCTTTCGTTCCTTGAAAAAGCGAAAGAACAATCATTTTTAAGTCAATACGGAATTCCTGATAAATATCAGTTGATGTGGAGATTCAGAACAAATTCAATGTTTGATTTGGCAGATTATTATTCAATGAATTCTGTTATGCTTGATGAACATTTCAGAAGCCTGCCACCTGTAATTAATTTTTCAAATCATGAATTTTATTCAGATAGAATTCGTGTTATGAGAAAAGACTCATTAAATGATAAAGTTCTTGATTTAATTAAAGTTTCAGATGGCAAAGTTGATTCCGATGCAACAAGAAATTTGCCCGAAGTCGAAGAATTGGTCAAAGTTTTACACGAAATTATTATTGAGGATGAAAAGAATAATCCTGATAACCCGACTTCTATCGGTATAATTTCACCATTCAGGGCTCAAGTCGAACAATTAAAAATATCAGTTCCAAAGGTTTTATCAGACTACATGATAAGAAAGCATCAGATTGAAATTGGTACAGCACACACATTCCAAGGGGATGAAAGAGATATAATGCTAATTTCGTGGGGATTTGCAAACAATTCACATCCTCAGAGCATTACATTTATTCAAAAACCTAATTTATTTAATGTCGCTATTACCCGTGCAAAAAATAAATGTATAAATTTTGTTTCGCATGACATTGAAACAATGTCAGAAGGGCATTTTAGAAATTATATTTCTTATATAAAAGAATACCTTGAGAGAAAACGTGCCTTAGCAAATGATGAAATAGATGCAAATATTTATAAAAATTCATTTGAACGTGAAATTGCTGATGAAATTCGCAAACTTGACCATCATGTCTTGGCAGGGGTTGATATTGCAGGACTAAGTGCGGATTTGGTTGTTGATGATAAATTTATACTTGAAGTTGACGGCGTTGAAGATAAACAAAAAACAAACATTTCAAATATGAAAAAACAATCAATCTTAGAGCGCAGCGGATATAAAGTTAAGCGTATAACCTTCAGAGAGTGGCAATATTCTCCAAAAGCTTGCCTTGACCGCATTTTGACTATTGAATAAGTATTATTTTGCATATTTGCTGAAAAACTTTCGCGGCTTTTTTGTTCATCGCAAATAGTATTTAGCATTTTGACATTTGTGGTACAAGGCTCAGCCAAAATAAAATCATTATCCAATTTTTTATTATTACACAAATTTTTAATGAAAGAATATTTTTCACAAAATATTATTAAAGAAGGGCAAAAAGAAATATTTTTATTTTTGAAAAAATTTTTTTGCCAGTTTTATTTCATCATCTTTAGTTAATTTTAAATTTTCAAATTTTTTACATAATATATAATCAAAGCATTCCTGATATTTTTGGGAAGGTTCAATACCAAGGTTTTTGAGATCATTACCATTAATAAAAATATCAATATCTTTAATTACATTTAAATATTTTTCAACAATTTCATGATTTATTGTTGAATACATTATGACAGATTCAATCGGAATTGTTTTAAAAATTTTATAAATTTCAAATTCGTCGCATAATTTCAAACTTTTCAGCTTCATAAAGCCCTCGACAATTTGCTTTTCAGATTTTGTAAGAGGAAGATTTAAAATATTCGGTAAAAGCCCCGCATAAATTATCCAAATATTTTTTACTTCAAATTTTTTTATTAAGTTTGAAAAATTATATTTTGGCAAAATAAATTTTTTAGGGGAAACAAGTTTATAAATTCCCTGATTAACAAACCGTTCGAATGCCTCCCACTTATTCAGGCTAAATGTTTCAACAAGTTCTTTTTTTAGGCGCTTGCAACTCATATCATAATTTATATTATCAAGATAATCATCTTGGAGTTTTTTTGTATGTTCATCGAGTTCAAAGCCGAAGCGAACTGCAAATTTTAACCCTCGTACAATTCTTGTCGGATCATCAACAAAACTGTCATCGTGCAATACTCTTAAAGTTTTATTTTTTATATCTTCAAGTCCGCCGGTATAATCAATTATTTTTCCTGTCAGTGTAGATTTTGCCAGAGCATTGATGGTAAAGTCTCGGCGCATAACATCTTCTTTCAGAGAGCATCCGATTTTATTAATTACAGGCAGATGACCTTTTTGCGGATATGATTCGGAACGAGTTGATGCAATATCAATTTCATCATTGTCTATTTTGATTCGAACAGTACCAAACGGCTCATTTATCCGTAATATTTCGGCTTCGTCTATTGTTTTGGCAAATTCAATTGCATTCCCGTTATACGTCAAATCAATATCTAAACTCGAAAGCCCTAATATTTCATCACGAACAACACCACCGATAAAATAAAGATTTTTATCCTGTAATATCATGTTTTTTATATTAGCACAAAATTTTCAATTCGTTTGGAAAGTTCCGGTTAACAAAGTATAAAAAAATTTGATGTAAAAGATTAACTTTAGCTCCATTAGCAAACTAGTACACTTTTGGTATAAATCTGTATTTTACTGTTTCACAATATCTTTGATAATCAGCATCCTTTATAAGATTTCGTTCTTCGGTTATTGCTCTTAATACATAAACCCCAACCCACAAAAGCATTCCTATTGTCAAAACTATATCGCCTAAGATATTTAAATCCCCTGCAGCATACAAAGGAATCATAGTCAAAACAATATAACAAATCTGCATTGCATAATCAGGATGTCTTACTATATTATACGGGAAACCCGTTACAATACCCCGATTTGTAAGATTACCGCATTTTGTACCCAGTCTCAAAATCGCAATTGTTGATATCAAATTAACCAAAATAACCAAAATAAACAAACAAATTCTTAAATATAAATTATCAACAGGAATAAGTTCCTGCATTTTAATCGGAAAAAGCTTTTCAGTTATCAAAACAAACGGGTAAAAACATATTAAGCAGCTAAATATTCCAAGCGGTGTAGCATCCGCATATTTTATTCTGTTTTTTAAAAAATCAGCCTCAGTCAAATAACTGAATGCAAAAACAAAAGTTGTCAAAGTAAACATAAGATTTAGCCACATATCAGCCGTATCATCAATATATTGAACTATTCCGCCAAAAATTCCGTTTGACTGTATATATTGAACACTTTGATTAAACATTTCACTCAAAAAATCAATATTATAGCCCATTTGCGGAATAAATTTGTTACACAAAAGACTCAGTGAATAAACCCCAAAAAATGTTTTTATAAAAAGAATCATAAAAGCCTGTTTTTCGCTTTCATCCAAATTCATATCAGATAATTTCTGTTCCAAACTGCGTTTAGGAATAAATTGGCGCTTCAAAAAATCTAAAATTATCACATTTCTTGATTGCAAAATTGAAACAGGTTTAAATTTTTTGAAAATCGGATAAGCAAAAATTACATACAAAACATAATAAACAGATAACACAGAGAAATAACTCAGCCACGGATTTTCGATATTTTGGTTGAACAACGGGCTGATAAACAGAATTAAAAGAATAACTCCGTAAATCAAAACCGATGATAAATAATGTTTTAAAATATCTTTATTTGTAACTTCCATAATTTACTCCACTATTTGTCTGTATAACCAACTTCCCTGTCAGCGTAGTAATACCAACCTGCGTTTATACATAGTTATGCCGGTCCTCACATTATTCCCTGACTTTACTTCTGAGCCAACTTTCGACAAATCCGTCCAAATCGCCATCCATAACCGAATCCACATTCCCGACTTCATATCCTGTTCTGTGATCTTTAACCATCTTATACGGGTGAAAAACATAAGAACGAATTTGTGAGCCAAAATCTATATTCGCCGTTTCACCCCTTAGTTTAGCCATTTTTTGTTCCTGTTCTTCTTCCTTAATTGCAAGAAGTTTGGATACAAGAATTTGCAAAGCATATTCTTTATTTTGAAGCTGTGAGCGTTCCTGCTGACATTTTACAACAATTCCTGACGGTTTGTGTAAAATTCGCACGGCAGTTTCAACTTTATTGACATTTTGTCCGCCTGCACCTCCTGAACGCATTGTAGTAATTTCTAAATCATCAGGAGGAATTATTATTTCTTTTTCAAAATTTTCAACAATCGGGGAAACATCAACAGACGCAAAACTTGTCTGGCGTTTGCCGTTTGCATTAAACGGCGAAATCCTTACTAAACGATGAACACCCTTTTCCGCTTTTGAATAACCAAAAGCATATTTGCCAACAATCTTTATAGTTGCAGATTTTATTCCTGCTTCTTCACCGTCAAGTTTATCTAACAATTCACATTTCCAACCACGATTTTCAACCCAACGCATATACATCCGCAATAACATGCTTGCCCAATCCTGAGCATCAGTTCCACCGGCTCCGGAATTGATTGTCAAAATCGCATCCGCATCATCATATTCCCCTGATAACATTTGCTGTAATTCAAATTTTTCAAGCTCTCTTGATAATTCTTTAACACCTTCCAAACTCAATTCTATAAGCTCTTTATCGCCCAATTCCAATGCTGTTTCGGCATCATCAATTAACTGCCCCCAACTTTTAAGATTATCAAAAATATCTTTCTTTTCTTTAATTTCCTGACCGATTTTTGAAACCTTTTCGCTGTCATTCCAAACATCAGGATTTTGCATTTGCGCATTCAATTTTTCTAAATCTGATTCTAACGATTTCGGGTCAAAGACACTCCTTGATTTTTTCAAATCTGGGCTTTATTATATTTAATTCCTGTTTTAATTCTGTTTCCATAAAATTATTTTAGTATAAAAATAAATATATGAATAGTAATAAGAAAATTATAAACAGACAGCCACAGACAACTTATGTAAACAGTAATGGTATCTAAATTAAAACATAATTGTTATGCTGAAAAATCACTTAAACAAAATACAAAGCAGGCATAGCAAAACTATACCTGCTTATATCAATTACTAATTATGGCTGCTGACTACCAGCTTGCTTTTGTAACACCGGGTAATAAACCTTGATGAGCCATTTTTCTTAAACAAATTCTGCAAAGACCGAAATCTCTGTGGTATCCATGAGGTCTGCCGCAGATACTGCATCTGTTATGTAGTCTTACTGCAGGGTATTTACCTGCTGCAACAAGTCTTTCGCGTTTTGCTTCTTTGTCCATCATCGCTTTTTTAGCCATGAATTTCTC